>JBBIMS010000001.1:0-26128 GCA_037444285.1 Candidatus Aminicenantota bacterium
AGATTTTTTAACCTTTCAATCACCTGCAACATCTCTTCTGAAGGACCTCCACCATGATCCCCTACTCCATAGAGAACAAGCATATTTCGAAAACCAGTATTTGCCTCAAACTGCCTTAACTGGTCAACAATTCTAAAGGGATCTTTGAAATCATAGACATAGGAGAAGGGGAAATAAACAAGAATTCTTGAGCCATCAGGTCCCTCCCACCAGAAAACCTTGTAAGGGAAAACATTTGTGTCGTTCCACGAGATCTTCTGGGTTATAAAGGCGTAAATCCCTGAATTTTGATAAATCTGAGGCATATTCCAGTTATATCCAAAAGAGTCAGGGTTCCAGCCAATTTTAACATCAATCCCAAATGCCTTTTTGAAATAACTTTTTCCGTGGAGGAGATGCCTTACCCATGATTCTCCATTTATCAGGTTGCAATCAGGCTCTATTACCATCCCACCAACAATTTCCCAGTTCCCCTTCTCAACCCATTTTTTAATTTCTTTGAAAGTTTCAGGATAGAGTTCTTCCATCCATTTGTAGTAACAAGATGAACTCTGGGAAAATGTGAAATCGGGATACTTTCTCATTAATCTGAATGCATTTTCAAATGTGTTTTTGCAAACCTCAATTGTTTCAGCTTTCCTCCATAGCCACGCTGCATCAATGTGGGTATTACCGACAAGTTCTATTGTGAACCCCTTTACAAAATCTGAAACTGGCTTAATTTTTTTAAGAAAATTACTTACAGAGGAAAAGAACCTTTCAATTTCACCTTTTTCAAGGGATGATGTATCTATAATAGAAGATGACTCATCAAGAAGCTTCTGAAGTTTTATTTTCCTTTCCTTCGGTATCTTTGAATTGTCAATTTTCGGATCATATGTGATCCATGCAATCTTCTGATAGGTATCAAAGCTGAGGATTTTCTTTGCTGTTCTTAAGCTAAGGATGAGATCATCTATTCTTTCAATTATTCCCTTCGCCTCTTCAAGCTCAAGGGATGCATTCAGAAGCCTTAAAGGACCGCCATAATTTATCCCCTTTACGACAATCAAAAACTCCTCTCCTGCTTTAGCAGATTCTGTAAGGATGTATCTTCCACTCCATTCAAATCTGCCCATATTTTTACCATTTATCCAGAGCTCTCCTGCATCATCAACAGTTATGTTTAAAAAGATCTTCTTTCCACTGATTCCGAAGCCAAGATATTTTTCAGGAATCTTTACCTTCCCCCTTAACCAGACATATTCACCTTCAAGATTCTCACCAAATTTGCATGCCTTCCAGCTTGAAAAGTCAGTGACCTTAGAAGGATCCTCTATCTTCTCCCTTGTGAAGAGCCAATCCTTTACACTAAAATCCCTTGCTGACTGAATCCTCTCAATAACAGAGTCAACATTCTCTCCAATTAAAGAAAATTTGAATAATAATGCAAAGAAAATAATGGTTAGCTTTTTACTTAATGATTTCATTCCGTCCTCCTTTTCATCATTTCTCTTAAATTTTAAGAGAGGATATTATTTTTGTCAAAGCCTCTGATTTAGATGATTAAAAAAGATTTCAAACCTAATTTTTTATCTCAAGGGCTCCGAAGACAACATCGGCATCGACTATGAGATGGTTCTCCTCCTTCTTGAAATCCTTTGTCCTGTAAATATATCTTCCCATAAATATTGAGTTTCCATCAGGGAACTTTGCTTCAGCAAAAACAGAGTTAACTACTATCTCAGCGGGAATTTGAGGATTGAGCTTTATAACCCCTGAGCCAAAAACTGTATTGACAGATACACGAACACTCCCCTTCTCAAGGGATACTCGGGAAAGATCAATCTCACCCCTTCCAAATATTACATCATATTTATCATGGGATTTCCCTTCCACCTCTCTTTCTTCAAAAACTATTGTTTTAGGAGATTTTTTGTAGCAAATCCCTCCTGAAAGAATACTGATGCCAATGTAAATGAAGAAGAAAGCTATCAGGAGCGGAAAAATGGGATGTTAATATTGAGCAGACTTTTTAGAATTATTGAGATCCCAAGGAGAATAAGAATTGCTCCCCAGAAAACTCCGCTAAAAATAAAACATGTCCTCATTAACCCTCCTATTTATTAGAGGGATTTTTTCTTAATCTTCATTTATAAAAAATAGCTAAAATATTGTCAAGGAAATCTGAATTCCAATATTTATTGATTTTTCTTCCAGAATAAATAAAATTTAAATCTATGCCAAAATATTTCGGAACTGACGGAATAAGAGGAAAACCTGGGGAATTTCCCCTTGATCCATCATCTCTTTACTGGATAGGATATACTTTAAGTCAGCTTCTGGGAAGTTTCTTTGACGATGTTAGAATCATTATTGGAAGAGACACAAGGGAATCATCCCCTCTCATGGAGAAACCTCTTTGCACTGGAATAAAAGAAGGAGGGGGAGAACCTATCCTTACAGGTGTGATTCCAACATCCGCCATCTCTTTTTTGATAAGAAAATTTGGGTTCTCAGGAGGAATATCAATTTCTGCTTCCCACAATCCTTCCCAGGAAAATGGAATAAAGATATTTGACTGGAATGGTGTAAAACTTGAGGAAAGAATAGAAGAGGAAATTGAAAATGAAATAATCAAAAAAGAGAGAATCACGGCTAAAATTTTCGATTCCTTTGAGATGGATCATTCATTAAAAAAAGCCTATCTTAATTTTTTAAAATCTCATATTACCTTTCCTGTTCCAAAAAGATTCCGTGTGGTTATTGACTGTTCCAATGGCTCAGCATCTTCCATAGCCCCTTCTCTTCTGGAGGAAATTGGTCTTGATGTAATCCCAATCCATTCAGAACCTGACGGGAAAAATATCAATCTTAACTGTGGTTCTACCAATCCAGATACCTTATCTATGGCTGTGAAGGAGAACTCTGCTGATTTTGGAGTTGCATACGATGGAGATGCTGACAGAGCAATATGGAGTGATGAAAAGGGAAGGATTCTTGATGGAGACCATACCCTTTATCTAATGGGAAAATTTATGAAGGAGAGGGAGGAACTCTCTTCAGATTCCATTGTTGCAACAATCATGAGTAATCTTGGGCTTGAAATTGCTCTGAAGAGAGAGGGATTAAAACTTGTCCGAACATCAGTTGGAGATAAGAATGTTTACAAGGAGATGGTAAGGATTGGAACAAATCTTGGTGGAGAGCAATCAGGTCATACAATATTTCTCAACTCCCTTCCAACAGGAGATGGTATCATTACAACAATAATGGTTCTAAATTATATCTTTTCCAAAGATAAACCCCTATCTGAGCTGAGCAAAGGGATAGAGTTATTCCCCCAGATAATAAAAAATGTAAAGGTGAGAGAGAAGATCCCATTTTCTGAAATTCCTGGCTTCTCAAAAGTTATCGAAAATGCGAAAAATAAATTGGGAGATGAGGGGAGAATTGTTGTCCGATATTCTGGGACCGAACCAAAAATGAGAATCATGGTGGAGGGAAAAGATGAAAGAGAAATAATGGCAATGGCAGAGGAAATCGCTGAAATCGTGGAAAAACATATAGGAGGTCAGGAATGAAACTATCTGTAAATGTTGATCATTCAGCAACTTTGAGACAGGCAAGGAAGGCGTCTGAGCCTGATCCTGTTCAGGTTGCTTTAATGGCAGAGATGGCAGGAGCCTCAGGAATAATAGTTCATTTAAGAGGAGACAGAAGACATATTCAGGAGAGGGATCTCGAACTTTTGAGAAAAACAATAAAGACAAAACTCAATCTTGAAATGGCTTCAACACAAGAAATGGTAAGAATAGCTCTCAATTATAAGCCTGATCTCTCCACCCTCGTTCCTGAGAGGGTAGAGGAGATAACAACAGAGGGAGGGCTTGATGTAATTACTCACTTTGATCATTTGAAAACAGTTGTAAATCTGCTGAAAGCAGGAGAGATAGAGGTATCAATATTTGTCGATCCTGACGAGGAACAGATTAAAGCATGCCACAAACTGGGGGTCTCGACAATTGAGATAAACACGGGAAAATATGCTGAAGCAAAACTCAACCAGAGGCAAGAGGAAATTTCAAAGATAGAAAGATGTGCAAAACTTGCTAAGAAACTGGGCTTGAAGGTTGCGGCAGGGCATGGCTTAGATTACAGAAACATTGTTCCAATAATAAAGATACCTGAAATTGAGGAATTGAGTATAGGATTCAGCATAATGGCAAAGGCTCTATATGTTGGAGTTGAGAAGGCTGTAAAAGAAATGCTTGAGCTTATAAGAACATACAGGCAGACCTTTTGAGACTTTTTAAATACTCACTATTATTCTCATTCATTCTAATTTTATTCATAATACTTTACAAACCATTAACTTTTAAACCAATTCCTTCCCTATCAAAAATTCCTGAGCTTATAGGAGCAATCCATGTTCATTCAAATCTCTCGGATGGAAGATTATCTCCTGAAAAGATTGCAGAATCAGCAAAGAGAAGCGGACTTGATTTTATAATTTTGACAGACCATGGAAATCCAAATTTGAAAGTTATTGAAAGAGAAGGAGAAGCAAATGGGGTCTCGATCATTTCTGGTTCTGAAATTTCTTTATTTGATGGTTCTTTGCTTGCTGTTGGGATTAGAAAACCATCCTACAAAATCTCTCCTGTTCCCGATGAAGCCATTGATGACATAGAGGAGCTTGGAGGTGTCTCGATAATTGCCCATTTAAGGAAGAATGGGAATAAGGATAATATATGGAACTTAACTAAAGTAGATGGAATGGAGATCATTGACCTGGATGACGAGATAAGAGAAAGAGGAATTTTTCAGATATTTAAAGCCCTTTTAATATATCCAATCAATTCTCGCTATTCCCTTCTCCCTCTCATTGAAAGACCGGATGCTCAAATAAAAATCTGGGATAGGATGCTTGAAATAGGGAAAATTTCAGGCCTTTATGGTCTGAATCTTCACGGAAAGGTATGGATTTTCCCTTTTTCCTACTCAAAAATTTTTAATCTAATGAGAATACACATACCCCTTGAGGGGAGAAAGCCTGAGAAATTCGAGGAAGTAAAAAAATTAGTTATAAAATCCCTTAAAGAGGGTAATTTCTTCTCAGCCATTGATGGAGCAGGGGATTCGAGGGGGTTCAGATTTTATTTTTTAGAGAAAGACTCTTCCCTCCACCTCTCACTTCCATTCAAATCAAAATTTGAAGCTGTTTTATTCAAGGATGGTCTTAAGTTTTTCTCAACAGAGGGAAGAGGACCCATCATAAAAATTAATGAAGATGGAGTTTACAGGGTGGAGGTTTATTTGAAAGATAGCCCTGTTCTAAAAAGAAATGTTCCCTGGATTCTTTCCAATCCAGTTTTTTTTGGGAAAAGGAAGGAAATCTTTAAAAAGGAAGAGCCAAAATGGGAAAGGGTTCAATTCTTTGATCTTAAAAAGCTTGTTCCTGAAAATGATGAAAGCTCTGAAGGAAGAATAACTTTTTCAGAAGGTTCCATTCTGTGGAATTACAGGCTTGGATTTTCATCTCCCTCAAGACCCCATGTTTGGTGTGCTCTTGCTCTCAGAGATGAATTTTCCCTTGATGGTTTTAAGGGGATCGGTATAGAAGCAATGAGTTTGCCTTCTTCAAGAATTTGGCTTCAGATCAGGGATAGGGAAAAGGGTGAGGAGAGATGGTGGAGTGCATCCTTAAAAGTCAAGGAAGATTTGGAAGAGAGATTCTTCATCTTTGATGATTTCATACTTACAAAGGGAAAGGGGGGGAAGTTAAACCTTAAAAATTTAGAGAGTCTCTTCCTTATAATAGACAAAGGCTCAATGTGGGAAGGGAGCAGAGGAGAAATAAAAATAAAATCAATTTTTGCTATTAAGTAAACCCTGAATTTTCAATTTGGAAGTGATTTTTTTTCGATATATAATTTTTCATTGAAGTATGGAGGCAAACATGAAAAGAAGAGAATTTTTTGGTTTTTCAGGATTGATCCTTTCAAGCCCCTTTTTCCCTTTTGAGAATTTTAAATATATTTCCAATTCTTCATCAGGAAAAACATTGGTGAAAGCTAAGATCTATGAACTCAAGCTCAAGTATGCATGGGGTCTTTCAAGGGGAACATGGACTGTAAGGAGAAATGTCCTTGTCAAAATAGAAAGGGAAGGAATTGCGGGATTTGGAGAGGCTGCACCCATTGCAAGATACAATGAAAGTGCAGAATCAGCCCTTTCTTTTATTGAAAAGGCAAAACCAATCCTTGAAAGAAGTTTATGGGAATACTACGACAGATGGAAAGAAATAGATTCTCTATCTCCTGGAGAGCATGCGGGAAAAGCAGCCCTTGATATGGCAATTCTTGACTGGGTTTGTAAAAAGCTTAATGTTCCTCTTTTTAGATTTTTGGGCTTGAACAAAGAAAAAACTCCCCTTACAACATTCTCAATTGGAATAGATGAGGTCGAAATTATGAAAGAAAAGGTGAAGGAAGCTAAGGATTTTCCAATTTACAAAATAAAAGTGGGGACAAAGGACGACAAAAAAATAATCGATGGTATAAGGGAAGTTACAGATAAATCCTTGAGGGTTGATGCCAACGAGGGTTGGAAATCAAAGGAGGAAGCTCTTGAAATGATAAACTGGATGGCTGATAGGGGAGTTGAATTTATTGAGCAACCATTGCCTGCATCAATGCTGGAGGAACAAGCATGGCTTAAGGAGAGATCAAAAATCCCCATATTTGCTGATGAAAGTCTCATGACATCATCGGATATTCCAAAAATTGCCCAGGCTTTTCACGGAATAAATATAAAATTGATGAAGTGCGGAGGAATTCAGGAGGCTTTGAGGATGGTTGCGATGGCTCGAGCTTTCGGTCTAAAAGTAATGCTCGGCTGCATGATCGAGACATCCTGCGGGATTACCGCAGGAGCTTCAATATCCCCCCTTTTCGATTATGTTGACCTTGATGGAAATCTTTTAATAACCAATGATCCCTTCAAAGGAGTTAAAACTTTAAAGGGGAAATTAATCCTTTCCGAAAAACCAGGGCTTGGACTGGAAGTCATTGAAAACATATGGGATTGATCTTGAATGATAAAAGCCTTAGATGAAGATTTCCAGGTGGAGGAGAGGGCTGAAATACCCTTTCAGGAGAATGAAGAATTCGGGGTCTATCTTCTCGAGAAAAGAGGTTGGAACACCCTTGATCTATTAAAAAAAATATCAAAAATTTTAAAAATTCCTATCTCCTCAATCTCTTATGGGGGTAAGAAGGATAAGCATGGGATAACATTCCAGTTCATAGCAATAAAGGATAAAAGGGATTTTAGCATAGAGGGGAAAGATTTTTCCTTGAAACTTGTTGGAAGATCGCCAAGACCAATGGGGCCTGATCTCATTGTTTTAAATTCCTTCAAAATCACATTGAGAAATATAAAAAAACCTGAAAATGTCTTCTCAAATCTTGAAGAAATAAAGAGGTTCGGAGTTCCGAATTTCTTCGATGACCAGAGATTCAGAAGTTTCGACCCAAGAAGGGGCTTTTTTGGAGAAAAAATAGTTAAGAAACAGTGGAATGGAGCTCTTCAAGTCTTTTTAACATCTGTTTATCCTGATATGAAAGGAGAGGAGAAAAGGAGGAGAGAAGAGATTTTTAAGAACTGGAAGGACTGGGATAAATGTCTTGAGCTTGCAGAAGGTGATTTAGAGAAAAAAATTTTCAAGATTTTAAGGGAAGAGAATAATCCTGCAAAGGCACTCCATCTCATTCCGAAAGAAGAAATCTCCATGCTTTATTCATCCTTTCAATCCCACATCTGGAATGAGGTTTTGAGAAAGTTGATAAGGACGAGGGTGAGAGAAATTTTTGAGATAAAAGGTATTGAAGGTCCTTATCTTTTCTGGAAAACTCTTGATGATGAAACATTCTCATATTTCAAAGATTTAAAATTACCAACACCTTCAGCAAAAATGAGTTTTCATTCCAAATTAATAGAAGATTTATTCGAAGAAGTTTTTAAAGAGAAGGGAATTAAAAGGAGCAATTTTAGAACATCGGTATTAAGGAAGGTTTATTTCAGGTCATTCGAGAGAAAGGCTCTTGTAATTCCAGAGGATTTAAAGGTATTAGAAGAAGGGGAGGACGAACTCAATAAAGGGAGAAAAAAGATTAAAATAGAATTCTCCCTTTCAAGGGGGAGTTATGCAACAATTATTACAAAAAGGCTGGAGGCAGAATGGAGAAAAGATTGAAAATTCTTTCCATAAGTCTTTGGGCGGGCTCTTTCTGGGATTGGATTGCTTCTTTCCTTATACTTTTCTTTCCCTCAACTGTTCTTCTTTTTGGAGTTCCATACCCTCAAGAAATTATGTATTTTAGATTCGCAGGTTTACTCCTCTTTATCCTTCCCTTCTTCTACATTCAAGCTGCCCTGAGACCAGAAAAGGAGAAAGGAATAGTTATAGGGGCAATTATTGCAAGGTTTTCAGGATACATTTTTCTCAGCGTCCACTATTTCTTCTTCTCTGCAAAGCTTCTATTTTTTATCTTTGGAATTGTTGACTTAATTTTTGGATTGTGGCATCTTTTATCTTTGATTCCCATGAAAACTATCAACAGGAGGGAGAAATGAAAAAATCAAAAATTTTAATTACGCTTTTTTTCACATTGACAGTTTTTCTTTTATCCGATGAAAGGGATGTTTTGAGAAAAGTTCGTGAGCTCTACTCCCAGAAGAATTATGAGGCTGCTCTTTCTGAGATTGAAAAAGGGATAAAGGAATTTGGCGAAACAAGAAATCTTTTAAGCGCAAAGTATGGTATTCTGATGGAAATGGGAAAATATGAAGCTGCATTAGAAACTGCAATTAAGAAGGATAAGCTCTCAGAGAAGAAAAGCCCCTGGAATTCCTTTGATGTTATGATGGCTTATCTCAAACTAAAGAACGAGAATAAGGCTATAGAATGGCTTGAAGAATCAATAAACAGGGGGTTCATCTCCTATTCTGAGTTTGAGAGTAAAGAGTTTGACCCCATAAGGAATAACCCTAAGTTTAAGAAGGTTGTATCTCTTTTGATGGATAAGATTGGCATTGGAAAAACTGCAAAGGATTTCACTGTTGAGACAATTTCAGGTAAAAAATTTACCCTTTCTGAGCAAAAGGGGAAAGTGATCCTTTTACAGTTCTGGGCAAGCTGGTGTCCTGGTTGCAGGGAAGAGATGCCAAATGTAAAAAGGTGTTATGAGGAATTTAAAGATAAAGGATTTGATGTGATAGGAATAAGCCTTGATAATAACAAAGAGAATATGATGAAATATCTTGAAGGGGTTGGTGTAAAATGGGAAATTTCCTTTAGCGGAAAAGGTTGGGATGATGACATTGTAAAGCTTTACGGAGTTAACTCAATTCCATCCCTCTGGCTTGTGGACAGGAAGGGGATTCTGAGATACTTCGATGTTAGAGGTGAGGATTTGAGAAAAGCTATTTCAGAGCTTGTTTCTGAAAGGTGAAAATTAGAGAAAAGATCTAAAAAGGAAATTTTCCATGGAAAAAAGAAGCTTTATTTTTACCTTAATCTTTATCTTCTTACTCTCCCTTTTCCTTTATTCTCAGACAGATTTGTCGGATGAAATTAAGGAAATAGAAACATTTATAAAGAACCAGATGGAGGTAGATAAAGTTCCTGGAATTGCATTGGGAATTATGAAAGGAGACTTTACATGGGCTAAGGGATTTGGTTTCTCTGACCTTGAGAATAAAATACCCATGAAAGAAATCTCCTCATTCAGGCTCGCATCCGTTACAAAACCAATGACTGCAACAGCAATACTTCAGCTTTCTGAGAAGGGGAAAATAAACCTTGATGATGAGGTTCAGAAGTATGTCCCATATTTTCCGAGGAAAAATTATCCTGTTATAATCCGCTATCTTCTCGGGCATCTTGGAGGAATTCCCCATTACAGATCCTACGACGAACTCCACATTAAAACCACCAAGGATACAAAGGAAGCAATTGAAATTTTTGCCAATTATGACCTTGTTGCAGAACCAGGAACGGTCTATCATTATTCAAGCTACGGATACAATCTCCTCGGAGCTGTTATAGAAGGAGCATCAAAAACCTCCTATGGAAAATACATGGAAGAGAACATCTGGAAACCCCTTGGAATGAATAACACCTGCATGGATTCCCCGGATGAAATTATCCCCAACAGGGTAAAGGGTTATAGAGTCTTAGAGGGAGAAATTAAAAATTCAGAATTTGTTGATATGAGCAGTAGATTCGCAGGAGGTGGGACACGCTCAACAGTGATTGACCTCTTGAAATTTGTGAAGGGTTTAAGGGAAGGAAAAGCAATCTCAAAGGAGTCCCTTGAAAAAATGTTCACCTCCATGATCACAAAAAGAGGGGAGATAACCAATTATGGATATGGTTGGTTTGTAAGACCATTAAATGGACATTTCTTTGTCTACCACACAGGCTCCCAGCAAGAGACAAGGACCTTCCTCGGATATTTGCCGAAAAAAGATATTGCAGTATCCTTTGCCTGCAACCTTGAGGGGATAAATCCCTCCCTTTACGGCTTAAGAGTAATACAAATTATCCTTGATGAGCCTTTAAACATTAACCCTTACACAGGAGATCCTGTTGATACAATAATTCTACAGGGAATGACATTGGTCTTCAATTATGGTATGAGCTATTTTGAAAGATATGGAAAGGCTTTCACTGAGAATAAAAAGGAGATGGAGGATTCCTTTTCCTTTTTCAAGAAAATCACCGACAGGGAACTCATAGCAAAAAATCCAGTTGGAACAAGAAGAGAAATTCTTGATGGAGTTCATCCAAAAGCAGGACAACCATTTCAAAAGCTTGGCTCCTTCATGGCTTATAAATTGAAGAACAAATTTGGAGAAAAAAGAATTGAGCATTACTACAAATATGGGACGATAGCATTTTTCTCAGACTACATAAACCTTGAAAGGGAAGATGGGAGCTTGCCTCCTGAATACAAATTCAAGGAGGATTTTGAAAAAAAGGTAAAAAACTGGGAGGCGGATTGGTTAAGAACATTGAACGATTACACAAGAACCCTTTTCATAGGAGCATTCTCAGAACCTGAAGAATTGAAAAAGAATCTAAGGAAAAATTTTTCTGGAGCAAAGATCTATCCCGATTTTTCTCTCCAGCTATGGGAATCTGTGAGAAGGCTTTATTTAAATGGAAGATATGAGAAGGCAATAGAGCTTGCAAAGCTCTCAAAGGAACTCTATCCTGAATCTTCTATTTCCAGTGTTTCCCTTGCCAATGCATATATTGCATCAGGGGATCTTCAATCAGCAAGAGCTTTTTACAAAGAAGCATTTCAAGCAAAAATTCATAAGGAAGCTGTTGAAAACAATGCCATAATAAGCTACGCAGAAGATTTTGCAAGCTTTAAAATGTTTAACAAAGGAATTGATTTGATGAATTTAATTTTAGATCTATCCCTTTCTAAATCCCCTTTCAATGAAGAAATCGGGAAATTGCTCCTCAGAAAAGCAAAGGATTATTTTGATAAAGCTGTCAAAGAAGACCCAACGAACGAATCAGCTCGAAAATTTCTTAAAAAGATAAAAGAGATGGAAAGGGAGATAGATTTTTAGATTTCAACAAAAGGGTTAATCCTCATTTTTCACTCAACAACCTTCTTCAATATTCTTTTCTCCATTCCTCTTTTAAACCTCATACAGCTTGGCTTACTACAGTATATCTCAGGAAATTAAGATTTCGAGGAATTTCTTAAAATCTTATTCTATGTATATTGGATTCTTCACATCTTCCCTTCTTTAAGATAAAAAGCTCGCATACTCAATTCTTTGTCAAGTTTGAAGATCCGAGCTCTTTTGTCCCTTTCAAATAGTCTCTATCTCAAAGAGAACCCCTTTGGGATCCGGACATACAAGTTCCTTTGTTTCTGCAATCCAGTCATCCTGAGGGAGTTCTTCCTCCCTCTGCTTTGCTGTCAGGAAAGGCATAAGGGCATTTAAAGCGTAGATGCAGGTGAATTTACCCTGAGGAATTTCTATTTTCCCATATCCTCTTATGTAAAAAACATCTCCAACTTTCAAATTTGCACCACACCTCTCTTTAATTTCCTTTACCCTAATTACAAGGTCTTTCATTTGCCCTCCTTCTTATAAAATTTTTAAATCTTCTTCCAATTTTTTAAGCTCATCTTTTCCAACAGGGACACCATCCTTTTTTATTTCAACAACAATTTTTACCTTCCCTTTTCTCTCAAATCTTATCAACGATATTTCATAGTCCTTAAGGACATTGAAAATCTTTTCCATAGGTTTCCATGATGGATCAGAAATTATACCTAAGACGGACAGAAAAGTTTTTTTGAGCGGTATTGTTCTGCTCTCAATTAAAAATTCTGCTTCTCTGCGAAGGATATCGTATATAAATTTCACAAGCTCAGCGATTTCCTCAGCAGGTGAGCTCATTCTGTAAAAATCTTCTATATTGAAATAAATTTCCCTCAGCTCCCTTTCTTCTATCTCTGGAACCAATCTTCTCAGCTCATGGAATTTTATGGAATCAATTTCCCTCATCCCTTCATCAAAATCCCTATAGTCACCAATTGCATCCTTCAACCCTTTCTTTATTCTTTTATATAGATCATCGACACTGGCAAATTGCATAAGATCAACACTCATATCAAATATACCCACCTGAACATCTCCGTATTGTTTTGGAGGGTTTGTGGCATAAACTTTTAGTCCCCCTATTGATTCAAGGTAGGGGATGCATCTGTATCCGTAAGATTCTTTTTGTGGACAATAAATGGCAAGGATAATTTTGAAATCAATTCTGAACTCTGAAGCATTAACAACACTCATAAACACTTGAGATTTTTTGGTTTCTTTCGCCTCCTTTATAAGAAACGGAATTATAGCTCGGGCATAATGCTCGAATCCTCCAATCTTAATTTGAAACTCCTGGGTTCTCAACCTTCTTTTCGAAATTGTGGAAATAAGGTTTCTCTTTATTGTCTCAATATCCTCTTTCTTGTAAGGATTCCCATCTTCATCAACAATTTCAATCCTTATTACCGTAATATTGTCAGGAGTGGTAAATTCCTTATGATGCTTTATAATATAGCCTGGAACAGAAATATCAAGGGCTCTTAGACAATCTTCAAGGAAGATATCCCTTGCATACCACGCAATTGTAATACCTGTAAAATCACCCTTTTTAGTCCAAAGGTTTTCAATAATTACCTGTGGCTCCTTTTTCTCTCTAACATCTTTCACCAGCCTGTAATTGTTTATTATTATTCTTGCTATATCCTCTATTTTCCTCTCCTCAATATACTCCCTTGACCTTGCAGAAAAAAACTTAAAAGCCTCGCCATCCCCTCCAACAATATTCTCAATATCCTCTCCCTTGTAAATCTCCCCTATTTCCTCTACAACTTGACTATAAATTCTTAATTTTCGAGCCTCCTCAGATAAAAGGGATGTCTTTGAGGAGACTCCTGTGGAAACTTTTTTGATATTTGAAATTATCTCTTCCTTCTGGGATAGAAATCTCTCCTCTTCTTCTTTATTTTCAAGGAGAACTGCTAATATTATAACGCCTACCTTTTCATTCTTATATGTTAGGGAATAGCCATTGAGCCTGAAAAGGTTCCAACCTTTTTCGTGGATTGTTCCTATTGCAGACTGAGAAAGCCCAGGCCAATCAGGAGCAGCAACGCCAACAACTCCGACATGGGGAAAATTCTGGTTCTCATAAACAATTTTGAAAATGATACTTGTTCTCTCTCTTTCCCAGAGGCTGAGAAGTTCGTTGATTAAAGGAATTTGTTCATCTGCATGAAAAAAAGCGAGAGAATTCCTGAGCTCTTTAATTATTTCTTCTTTCCTCTCAGCTTCAGTCAAAATATTCATTCCATCTCCATTATAAAAATTGAAAGATTAAAAATCAATTTCAGCAAATAACGGGAAAGGAGCTACAGAAAAGGGCTATCTCTTATCGAGCATTTAGAATATTCTTTATATCATTTTCGCTAAGGAGAATATTGATTTCGTGGAAGGACCTTCTCTCCTTTATCCATTCATTAATTATTTCCTTTGTTTTCTCCCTGGCTATTTCCTTTTCTATCAATGGTGTCATCTCAAGAAGAGAGCGAGGGGGGATTTCAAACCTTTCTGTAATCGGGATATATTTTTTTTTGTAATATTCCTCAATCTCTTCAAGACTCACTGAAACCCTTGAGTAGAAAAGGTTTTCAATGAGTTTTTTCGAGGTTATTTTTTTAGAGAGGATTTTTCTCAAATCATCCCAGCTCATATCAAGCATATTGAGAATCTCAAGAACTACATCAAGTCCACCAAGTTCTGAAATTATCCTTTCTTCCTCCTCCACATAATCCTCTTCTTTGATTTCCTCCCTTTCAGTTATCTCCTTTTGAATTACTGAAGAGTCTATAAGCTCATTCAGACAATCCATTACAGATTCAGGGTTCTTTTCACTCCTTGAGCAAATGTGGAGGAGGTAGGAAGCCTTGAGCTCTCTAAAGGTTATAATTTCTGTGTCAACTGTCGCTGCAATCTTGTCTAAAAAAATCTTCTGAGAAAATATAAAGAGAAATAATAAACTAAAACTCATTCCCTATATTAAAAAGAATCACACCCTTCCTTTTCAGGGATGGTTTTGTTAAATTATATCCAAGATAAATCTTAAAAGGACCAACAGGGGTTTTATACCAGAATCCAATCCCGCTACCAACATTGAAATTGGAAAGCTTGAAGTTACCTTCTTTCCAGAAAACATTTCCAACATCAAGGAATAAAGACAATCTCAGGTTTTCCCACGGAAAAACAGGAAGGAGGGATTCTGTGTTTGCAAGAAAGATGATATTTCCACCAATTGGATTTCCGGTCTCTGGATCCTTAGGACCGAGCTCATCCACTTTTTCTCCTCTGAAGGAGCTTCCTCCAGCAAAGAACCTGTCTGCTATTGATGCTTCTCCATAAATATATCCAATTCTCAAAAATGAATTCTGAATTATATCGTAGGGGAAACTTTTTATATGCTGAAGGTTAAGGGAGAATTTCCAGAAGTTTGATTCTGTCCCGAAAGAAGGGAAAGCCTTCTCTAAATTCAAAACCCAGTATCTCCCCCTTGATGGATTGAATGGGTCGTCCCTGAGGTCAACAAGGTAGGAGGCTGAAAGGGAGGAAGTGTAAAAGGGTCTATATTCTCTGTCTATTGTCGATTCTTTAACTGAGAGACTGAGGAGATTTGTCCTTGCTATTCTGTATCTGAAGAGAAGAAGGGAGTATTCATTCCTTCTATCAACTGAGGAAATAGCAAATCCTCTCCTATCATATGAGAAACTTTTCCTCTCTTCCTTTTCCCACCATAGAGATGTTATATTTTCAAGGTTTAAGCCCATAAAGGATTTATTTGTAAGGGAAATAACCCCTCTCTTTTCTTTCGGGCTCAATTGGATGACCAATGAACCACTGGTGGCAAGCCCTAAAATATTGTTATGGGAAAGCTCGATGGAGCCTCTTGGACCAGATCTCTCAAGATATCCACCCCCAATTCCTAAATGATATCCACCACCCTCTGAAAGAATGAATATAATTATAACATTATCATCCATCTCAATTTCCCTCAATTTGATTTCGCTGAAAATGCCCGCCTCTTGAAAGTTCTTTATTGTAGCTTGAATCTTTTCATAGGAGTAAAAATCCCCTTCTTTTATTCTAAGCATATTTTTTACAATGAATTCCTTTGTCTTTGTGAGTCCTGTTATATGAATTTTCATTATTTTGAATCTTTTCCCCTTTTTAATTCTGAAAATAACATCTCTCTCAGTACTTCCATTTATTTCTGCTGAAACATCGGCATTTTTGAACCCCTGGTTCATGAAAAATATCTTTATCCTCTCCTTCCCATTTTCAATAAGAAAATCCGAGTAAATCGCTCCTTCAGAGATTCCAGATATAGATTTTAAATCAGTTTTTTTGAAAGGTTCTCCACCCTCAAAATCAACAGATCTAACCATGATGGGTTCATCAACTTTGACCTTAAATAAAACATCCACAGAGCTTCTCCTTCTCAAAATTTCCCTCTTTACTTCAAGGTTAGAGTAACCTTTGTTTCTGTAAAATGCTTTTATTCCGTTTTCATAGGTGTCAAGCAATTCGCCATTTACCCAGAAGGAGAAAGTTGGTTCTGTATAATTCTCAAGAAATTTTTTTAACTCATTAACACTTTCTTTCTCAGCTTCAAATTTCAATTTGTGCAATCTGTATCTACTTCCCCTTTTAATATCAAAAATTATTTTTAATTCATTCCCTTCTTTCTTTGCTTCTGCCTCAATTTCTGCAAAGAGGAATCCTCTACTTCTCAAATAATTCTGAACCTTTATCTTGCTCTCCTCAAGAGCCCACTCTTCAAGGGTTTCACCTTCCCATAGAGGGAATAGAATTTCCGAAGGAACTTTCCCACCTTTGAACTCCATCTTAATCTTTTCGCCCAGAGAGCCTGTAAATTCTAAATTTGCCCATTCTTTATCAATTTTTTTAATGTTAAAACTTATCTTTGACCTTAAATATCCCTCCTTTTTAAGATAAGAGAGCATTCTTTCCACATCCCTTTTAAGTTTAAAGGGTTGAAGGAGTTCACCCTCCTTTGATGAGAGGAATTTTTGGAGCTCCTTCGATACGGGTTTTAAGGAATCTGAAAATAAAATCTCTTTAATCTTTCTTCTTTTACCGGATTTTATATTAAAAATAACATCCTCCCCTCCCTTTGAATTCTTAATAAAAGTATTAACTTCTGAATCAAGAAAGCCATTCTCTTCCAGCTTGCCCAATATCTCCTCTTTAGCTTTTTCAATGTCCCTTTCATTGAAAAATCCCCCTTTTTTCAAAGAAGAAATCCCTCCCCTTAACTTCCCTCTGGAAATCCCTGCTTCGCCCTCAAAAATGATTTTCCTAACAATGTTCCTTTTCTGAAGCATAAAGATAATCTTGAGGGAATCCTTTTCCTTTAAAGCCTCAACCTCTATTGAGGAGAACTCATCTGTTCTGTAAAGATTCTCCATCCCTTCCTTCAGCCTGTTATAATCAAAATAATCTCCCCTTTTCAGCGGAACAAAGCCCGATAAGTCATTTTTCTCCTTTCCATCCACAATAAATATCACATCACCAACCTTTATTTCCTCTCCATAGATTATTCCGTAAATGAGAATAAGGAAAATAACAAATTTCTTTAATTTCATTGACCTAATCTCTTTATGAATTTGAGATCCATGCTGAAAGCTCCATTTTCATTTCTCATTAAAATTAAGGAGAAGTTGTCTGAAATACTGTATTCAACATAAACTATGTATTCCCTCTGACCCGACAAATCTGAGGAGTAAAGAATAATTAAATCCTTTGAGACCTTCTTTCCGACAGTGAGTCTTGCAACAGGGTTTGAAGAGGAACCAAGGAGGTAAGGATCAACCCTTAGCCTGTCAACACCAAACATTTTTTTTGCCCTTCCCTTTAGCTGCTCAGAAATTTCCATACTTAAAAGGGAGGCAGAGCCGAGCTGAGTCCCTGTTCTGTAACTTGTTCTCTGATAAATTTCTCCAAGGGCAAGGAGGGTGAGAATGTCTTGAGGTGAAAGGGGAGGTGATGAAGATAGTTGAGGAATTGGTTTTGAAGACTTGCCCTTGACTTCGAAAACAACTCTATAATCTTTAACAAAAGTGTCTGCAAGGATGTAAATTTCAGGGTCTATTATAAATGGGGAGTTGAAATAAACTTCAGCCCTTATAAGCTTGAATTTCCTATCTCCAATATTGAGCTCTCCCCTTTTCCCTGTTATGTTTCCAAGAATTACAGGATTTGAAGAATCTCCTTTAATTCTAAGGGAAAACTTACCTTCAGCTTTTCCCCATGAGTTCTCCATCCATGCATTACTGTCTGCACGAAGTTCAATGTTTAAATTAATCTTCTTGAATATTTTTGGAGGACCTTTTGAAGGGGTTGAGGAGAATGCTATTCTCTCACCAATTTCCTTTCTCCAGAGGACACTTTGAAGGAAAAAACTTCCTTCAATACTTATCTCATTTAGATTCCCCCTTATTTCAATTTTTCCATCTCCCATTCCATTTACCTTCTCAAAGGGAGAAAGTCTCATCCTCTTCCCGGTAAGATTTATTTTTATATTTTCCAGATTCCCTTTTCCAATGTTTGCCTCTCCATAACCTTCCACATCCCCTCCTCCAATTTTTGCCTTGAAATTCCTCAAATGAAGGGAGCGATTTTCCTGAATTAAAGTTCCTGAAAAATCTTTGAAATCATGGGCAAAACCTTTTATGAAAAATGACTTCCCCTCCACATGGGAAATTGACTTGATTTCTAAAGATTCAGGTTTACCTTTTAACTCTCCTATGAACCTGATCTTTGCACCCTCTCCAGGAAATTCAATTAACTTTTCTATATTACTAATATTCCCGTTAAAACTACCCTTTAAAGAACCATCCTTTGAAATCTCCAATTCAAAATTTATTGATTCTTCCTTGTTTTTAGATTTAGCAGAAGAGTTTAAAAGAATTCTATCCTTTGAAAGGAATATCAAACTTTCAAACCCAAAGTTTTTTGGCTCTCCTGATTTGTAGGCTATATCATGAATTTCTCCCTTTATCTCAACTGGCGAGGCATAAAGTTCCCCTTCTCCTCCAATTGAAAATTCCAGTCTACCCTTCAGCTCTTCATAAAGTTTTGATATATCAATTGCCACTTGAGAGACAGAAACTTTGTATCTCATTTCCTTTATGTTGAATTCTAAATCTCCATTAACATCAGACAATTCTGTGGAAAAAGAAAATTTTGAGTTTAAAACTCCATTTTTAAAATTGATCGGGATCAAAAAATTTCTAATCTCCAGATTTTGAAATTTAAGGAGGTTGGAGGTAATCTTCCCCTCAACTTCTAATCCATCCTTTAAATTTATAGTTGCATTCCCTTTAAACTCTCCCTTCAACTCATTCCATATATTTTCACCCTTTCCTTTAGTTATCTCCAGCTCGATCCTTTTCTCCTTTAAAGAACTTTTCACATTCCCTTCAAAAACTCCATCTTTAAAAGTTCCTTCAAAATCCATATCGTCTTTGATTCCTTTGATTTCACCTTTTAGAGTTCCAAAACTAATTCCTGAAATCTTCAAATTTTTGAAATTAATCTCTCCCTTCGTCTCAGGATCTCTCAGGGTTCCTGATATTTGAAACTGAATGTTTCCCTTTCCATAAATGGATGGAGGGTGGGAAGAGGTATAGAAAGATTTTAAAATTTTCGAATTAAAAAGATCCTCTAAGGAAATATCCCTCAGCTCTCCTGATCCTTCAATATCTTCCCCCCTTAAATTTAATTTTCCATTCCCTTGAACCCCCCTAATTTTTATTTCATCAACATTTAAAACATAATTTCCCTTAACCAAATTCATATTCCCCTTTACCATCTCCTCTTCTCCAGAGAAAAGGAGGACCTGACCGTTCAATCTATCTTTTCTGAATTCTCCATTAAAATTCAAGGAAAGTTCGGAGGGAATTCCTGGAAAGAAAGGTTCAATAAATTCAAGGGGAAGATTTTGTAAGTTGAATTTGAAGAGTTTCTCTTCGGAAAATTTTATTTCGCAAAACCAATTGTTATTTTTATGTTTAGATTTGAAAAGGGCTTCACCATTTAATTTCTCATCAAAATTTGCTGAAGCAAAGAGATTCATTACCTTTCCATTGATCTGAGGAGAGATAAAAAGTTCTAATCTTCCTTTTAAATTCTCCTTTATCTTCTCCAACGAGTAATCCCCCTCTATTCTCCCCTTTATCTCCTTCCCTCTGAAATTTAACAAAGATGAAAAATTCGCATCTACTTTACCTTCTGCCTCAAACCCATCATCTTCCATATAGATTGTCCCTCTGCTAAAAATCACACCATACTCACTCTCAATTTTAAGTTCTCTAACCCTTATTCTCCTCATCTCACTTCTCAGAAAGAGCTTCATAGAAAATTCTTTTTCCAATCCTCTTTTATTATCTCTAATTCTTCCAAGGGAATTTTTTATGTTTAAACCCAATCTCTCATTCTTGTAATAAAGGCTACCATTTATTGAATTGAGGGTTATTTCTCGTTCTCCATCTCTGAAGGTAAAAGAGCCATTTATTACTCTTCCATTTTCAATATCAAAATTTGGCAATTTTCTCTTTTTTCCTTTTCCGCTTTCCAATTTGTAAAGAATAAAATTGGGAGAATCAAGATAAACTCTAAATTTGAGCCTTCTGGAAAACAATCCCTGCGTGGATACTTCAATCCTTGCATTTTTCAAACTTAGTTTTCCTATTTTATCAGGAATCTCTATCGATAAATCTGTCACCGAAAGATAGGGTGGGAAAGGAGCTATGTCAAGGGTCGAGTATGTCCCGTAAATCTTTATAAAATCGCTTATCCTTTCTAAAGCTGCGTATCTAAGGTATGAGAGGGTTATTATGGAAATAATAAAAATGGCAAAAAAGAATATAAATGTTTTTTTTATTTTTCTTCTCATATATGGATTTACTCAACTACGAAAAGGACAGCCCCAACTTCTATAGTCATACCCTCCTTTACATTGAGCTCCTTCAACACACCATCCTTTGGAGATTTTATTTCGTTTTCCATCTTCATTGCCTCTAAGGTTATTACTCCACTTCCCTTCTGTATAATATCTCCAACATTTGCAAGGATTTTCTTAACCCTCCCTGGCATTCTTGCCTTTACCTCAACCCTTCCCTTCTTCTCAAGCCTCCCCCCACCCAAAAGGGTTGAGCCTGTTTCAATCTCAATCGTTTCCCCATTTAAAAATACAACATAGCCACTTTTGTTTTCATAGACAAAACAGTCAAAGATCTTCCCGTTTAAATCGATAAGATAGATATCCCTGTCAACAGGCGTTACTTTTAAATTGTATTCATTGCCATTTACCTTAGCCCTATATAATCCTTCCCCCTGAGTTGATATTTCAATAACTTTTTGATTTCCTCTGATATTAAAAACAAGTTTTTTCATAGCCTGTTCAGAAAATTATACCATAAACCCATTGTTTTCCAGCGATTTGTAGCCTTTTTACTCTCAGGAACTGTGTTTTTAGATTTCTCCTCCATTTTAACAAAAGCAAGAACTGCTGATAAATCCTCAACTACCTCATCTATTTTTTTCTCCTCCTTTTCAAGCCTATCTATAAAATGAGTGTTGTAGTTTCCATTTATAAAGTCAGGATGTTGAAGAACCCTGAGGAAAAAGGGAATTGTGGTTTTAATCCCTACAATATGATATTCGAGAAGGGCTCTCCTCATCCTGTGGATAGCCTCAATTCTGTCCCTCCCCCATGTTACAAGCTTTGCTATTAAAGGATCATAAAATATGGGAACTTCAAATCCCTCATAAACACCGCTGTCAATTCTTACCCCGAGACCCCCTTCTGGATTCTGAAGTCTTAAAATCTTTCCAGGGCATGGAGCAAAATCATTGTCCGGATCTTCTGCATAAATTCTGCATTCAATTGATGAGCCCTTTGGCTTTATATCATCCTGGGTAAATGGAAGGGGTTTCCCTTCAGCAACCTCGATCTGACATTTTACAAGGTCTATACCTGTGACCATTTCAGTAATAGGGTGCTCAACCTGGAGACGTGTGTTCATCTCCAGAAAATAAAAGTTTTTATCTTTATCAACTATAAATTCTATTGTTCCGGCATTCAAATATCCAACCTTTTTTATTGCAGAAACAGCCATCTCACCCATTTTTTTTCTTATTTTATCATCTATAAAGGGTGATGGTGTTTCCTCCATAACTTTTTGATATCTTCTCTGGATTGAGCATTCCCTTTCCCCAAGGTAAACTGCATTTCCGAATTCATCTACAAAAATCTGAATTTCTATGTGGTGGGGCTCCTCAATGTATTTTTCAATGTAAATGGAAGGATCACCAAAGGATGATAAAGCCTCAGAGCTTGCAAGTTTGTAGGAAGGGATTAACTCATCTTCATTTTTTATTAACCTCATCCCCTTCCCTCCTCCTCCAAGATCAGCTTTTAAAAGCAATGGATAACCAATTTTCCTTGCAAATTCCAACAATTCTTTTTCATCTTTCACTGGTTTTTTCAGACCAGGAACAACAGGAAGTCCAGCTTCTTCCATAGCTCTTCTTGATTCTGTCTTTGAGCCCATCAGCTCTATTGATTTTGGGTCAGGTCCAATAAATACTAATCCTGAATCCCTCACTGCCTTTGCAAATTCAGAGTTTTCAGCAAGGAATCCATAACCTGGATGAATTGCATCGCAACCACTTTTCTTTGCTAAATCTATAAGTTTATCAATTCTCAAATAACTCTCAGAGGAAGGGGATGGTCCAATATGGTAGGCTTCATCAGCAAATCTTACATGGAGGGCTTTCCTGTCAGCATCGGAAAAAACCGCAACAATTTTTATTCCCATCTCCCTCAATGTCCTCATTATTCTTACTGCAATCTCTCCTCTATTGGCAACGAGAACCTTTTTTATCTTTCTCATGGCAAATTTCCTATAATATTCTACTTCAACATATAAATTTTTTCCAATTAAAGGGGTATGTTTCCATGTTTCTTTGGAGGGTTCTTGTCCCTCTTGTTCTGAGCCATCTCAAGAGCCTTTATAAGTTTTAACCTTGTGAATTTTGGCTCTATCACCTCATCAATATATCCCTTTTCAGCACTGATATAGGGGTTAGCAAATTTCTCCCTGAACTCTTTTATTTTCTCCTCCCTGAATTTCTCGGGATCCTTTGCCTTTGCAAGTTCTTTTCTCCAGATTATGTTAACAGCTCCCTCAGGTCCCATAACTGCAATTTCTGCAGTTGGATATGCTACATTGTAATCGGTTCTTATATGTTTTGAAGCCATAACGCAGTAGGCGCCCCCATAAGATTTCCTTGTTATAACAGTTAGCTTTGGAACAGTTGCTTCTGCAAAAGCATAGAGGAGTTTTGCTCCATGTTTTATTATGCCTCCATGCTCCTGGGCAACCCCTGGCAGGAATCCAGGAACATCCTCAAATACAACAAGGGGGATGTTGAAGGCATCGCAAAAACGAACGAATCTTGCACCCTTCACTGATGCATTTATATCCAGAGCTCCTGCAAGGTGCTCGGGTTGATTTGCAACAATTCCTACAACCCTCCCTCCAAGTCTTCCAAACCCAATTACTATGTTTGGAGCGAAATTTTCTTGAATCTCAAAAAAGTAATTATCGTCCAAGACTGTATTTATCAAAACCTTAATATCATAGGGCTGATTAGGGTTCTCTGGTATTAAAAGATTTAAAGACTCATCAACCCTGTCAATAGGGTCTGAAGTTTCCTTAAAAGGTGGCTCCTCCATGTTGTTGGAGGGAAGGAAGGAAAGAAGCTCCCTTATAAGGGAAAGGGTATGGTGGTCATTCTCACCAACAAGATGGGCTATCCCTGAAATTGTGCTATGGGTTTCAGCTCCTCCAAGCTCCTCCATTGTGACATCCTCATGGGTAACAGATTTTATAACATCTGGACCTGTAATAAACATATAGCTTCTCCCCTTTGTCATTATTATAAAGTCTGTAATTGCAGGAGAATAAACAGCTCCTCCCGCACAAGGACCCATGATTGCTGAAATCTGGGGAACAACCCCTGAGGCAAGGGTGTTTCTCAAGAAAATATCTGCATATCCAGCAAGGGAGCCAACCCCTTCCTGAATTCTCGCACCTCCAGAGTCATTCAGACCAATTATTGGAGCTCCGACCTCCATTGCCCTGTCCATTATTTTACATATTTTCCTTGCATTGCTCTCTGACATTGTCCCACCAAAAACAGTGAAATCTTGAGCAAAGACAAAAACAAGCCTTCCATCTATCTTCCCCCAACCTGTAATAATGCCATCCCCCAATATTCTCATTTTATCCATGCCAAAATCGTAGCATGAATGGACAACAAACCTATCTATTTCATTGAAAGTCCCTGGATCAAGCAGAGCCTCTATTCTCTCCCTTGCAGTAAGCTTTCCTTCTCTGTGTTGCTTTTCTATCCTTTCAGCTCCTCCTCCAATTTCTGAGAGCTTGATTTTTTCCTCTAATAGTTTAAATTTTTCTTCCAATCCCATTTCTACCCCCTTCATTTCTTTTTGAAGGATTCCCAATCCTTAAGAAATCTCTCAATCCCAATATCTGTCAATGGATGTTTGAAAAGGGCTTTAAATACAGAGAAGGGTAAGGTAACAATTGGTGCTCCAATAAGAGCAGCTTCGACAAAATGCATGGGATGACGAACAGAAGCAACAATTACCTCTGTCTCAAATCCGTAGTTTTCATAAATCATCATTATTTTCTCTATCAATTCCATTCCATTCCAGCTTATATCATCTATTCTTCCTATGAAGGGACTGACATAGCTTGCTCCAGCTTTAGCAGCAAGAAGAGCTTGAGAGGGTGAGAAAACAAGGGTAACATTCGTTTTGATATTCTCCTTTGCAAGCCTCTTCACTGCTTTAAGCCCATCAACTGTCAAAGGAATCTTTACAACAACATTTTTTGCAATTTCAGCATGCTCCCTTGCTTCCTTCACAATCTCTTCCTCCTTTTCTGATACGACCTCAACACTAACAGGTCCATCGACTATCTTGCATATACTCTCTATTATCTCCCTGAAACTCCCACTTTCCTTTGAAAGAAGGGTTGGATTGGTTGTTACTCCATCAACAAGTCCCATGGAAATCCCTTCCTTTATTTCATCAATATTTGCTGTGTCAAGAAAAATTTTCACTTTTTCCTCCTTTCATAAAGAGGCAATGCCTCGAATTTCCTCCTCAATAAACTCTCATTACTTTGTTGGAAAGAACTCCAATCCCTTCAATCTGAATGTCAACAATATCACCTGGATTAAGAGCTTTCCCAGCAGAAGGGGTTCCAGTGGCAATAACATCTCCAGGAAGGAGAGTCATTATCTGGGAGAGATATCTTATCAGAAATTCCACTGAAAAAATCATATTTTTAGTATTCCCTGATTGAACAAGTTTTCCATTAACAAAACTTTTAATTTTCAGATTCTGGGGATTTAGCTCTGTTACAATCCATGGTCCTAAGGGTGAGAAGGTATCAAAGGACTTTGCCCTTGTAAAGTGTTTATCTATCTCCTGTAAATCCCTCGCAGTAACATCATTAAAGCATGTATAACCAAAAACATAATCCATTGGATTCTCATTATCTTTTAACTGAGAGGCTCTCTTTTTTATCACAACTGCAAGCTCTCCACCAAAATCAACTATTGATGAAATCTTTGGAAGCAAAATGCTCTCCTCAGGTCCTATAACTGTTGTTGATGGCTTTATGTGGAATAGAGGGTAAGCCCTTTCCTCAATTCTTCTTTCAATTGCATGAGCCTTGTAATTATAAGCTATCCCTATTATCTTTGAAGGAACGACCGGAGCAAGGAGATTAACATCTGATAATGGTATTTTTACCCTGCTCTTTAAAACCTTTTCAAAAGGAGGCTCCCTTAGAAGATAGACATAATCCTCCTCCACAACCCCAAAGCATTCTTTTCCTTTAAAAATAAACCTGCATATCTTCATCTATATCTCTCCTCAACTAAATTCGATGGATCACTTTCATTCCCCTTTTTATCCACCGCTGTGACAAAATATCTATAAATTTTCCCTTTCTCCCCTGTTCTGTCTTCAAATTCTGTCTCCTTTGTCCCATTTAGAGTAAGAAGCTCTTTTTTACCATTTTCTTCTCTGTAAACATTGTATTTTTCAAAATCATTTACCTCAACCTTCTCCCATTTCAAAAGGATAAAACCTTCTTCAGGGATTGCAACAAGGTTCTTCGGAGGAGGGGGAGGGAATTTATCCAAAGGAATAATAGAAATCTCCTCTGAATCATCACTTTCATAAAATTTCTCAGAAACAGAACTTACTTTAAATCGATATTCCTTATCCCATGTGAAATCTTTAAAAACAAACTCATTATTTAATAAAGGTTCCTGATTCACCCTTTTGAACTCTTTACTTCTTCGAATGATTTCTAAGAGTTTAACTCTA
>JBBIMS010000002.1:0-7147 GCA_037444285.1 Candidatus Aminicenantota bacterium
GATGACAATTTAATAAATAAACTTCTTGACAGCGGACTCCAGAGAATAACCTTCTCCTACGATGCCTATGACAAGCAAACCTATGAGAGAATAAGGGTTGGAGCAAATTATGATTCTGTAATGGGGAATATAAAAAGATTGCTTGAAATTAAAAAAGAAAGAAATTCCAGGATCAATGTATCCATTGAGTTGATTGCCTTCCCCAATATGAAATGGAGGGAGATCAAGAATAAGAGGAAAGAGCTCCTTTCTAAGTTCAGAGATTTACCTTTAAATGGGGTTATCACAAGAAAGATTCATAACTGGGGTGGTTATTTAAATATAAGGAAGGGATCCAGTAAATATTCAATATGCCCCTTTCCATGGAATGCTCTTGTTGTTTTGTGGGATGGCATAGTTCTTCCCTGCACTCAGGACTTTTTCGGAGATTACAAATTGGGGAATGTTAAAAATTCTTCATTAAAGGAGATCTGGAACAGTGAGGAGATGAAAAAACTTAGATCTCTTCTTTCTAACGCCAAATACAATGAAGTAAAAATCTGCTCCAATTGTGATAGGCCATGGAGGAAGCGTTTTCTTGGTGTCCCAACAGAATATTTGTGGGAATTTTTAACAAAGAGAATGCCATGATGGAATGGCAGAGGATTCTTTTTAAAAGAGGGATAAAGAAAAGGCAAAAATTAAAGA
This sequence comes from Candidatus Aminicenantota bacterium, assembly GCA_037444285.1. GTDB lineage: Bacteria > Acidobacteriota > Aminicenantia > JBFLYD01 > JBBIMS01 > JBBIMS01. The sequence goes on from JBBIMS010000002.1 coordinate 688, forward strand.
AAATATTGAGCTTAATGGAAGGCACTACTGAAAAAGGAATATTTATTGGGTGTGAAACAGGAATTATAGGAAGCTTTATTGAGGAATTTGGAGGAAGATGGATCCATTGCGACAGAGAAGAAGAACCCCTTATTTCATCAAAGAATATTTTGAAGGGGCATCTTGTTAGAATTGATGAGAATTTCCTGCCCTTCAAGGATGAAACATTTGATACAGCCATTATTCCTGATTTTCTTGAGCATATAGAGAATGACTCAGGGTTTTTAAAAGAGGTTAGAAGGATAATTAAAAGGAATGGCTTTGCTGCAATTACAGTTCCCCATTACAAAAAAAACTCAATTCTTAGAAGGTTCAAGAATCTTATCGGTATGAAGGATGAGATTTATGGTCATCTAAGACCCGGATATAAAATTGATGAGATAAAGGAATTGCTTGAGAAATCAGGCTTTGAGATAGAAAAAATTGAATTTTACTCAGGTTCATTTACTGAGCTGGTAGAGCTGATCTTAAACATAGCATTTATTTTCAGCGGTAGAAAAAAGAGAAGTTACAAAGGAATTATATCACCCCTCAAAGAGGAGGACATTAGTTCAAGAAAATTTCTATTTAAAATTCATGGAATTTCTTACCCATTTCTAAGGGCTTTTTCCCTTCTTGACAGATTTTTGATTTTTCAGAAGGGATATGTAATAGCTCTAAAAGTGAGGAAAAAATGAATCATAAATTTTTAGATTTAATGATTTTCCTTGACAATTCTTTGAATTTATCAAAAAATTTCTAATTGAGGCTATTAAAGAAAATGATAAGAAGAATTTTATTTGTTTTCTTTCTCTTTCCTGCTCTACTATTCTCTTCTATTTTAATCATTCCCTTTGAGAATAAGTCCAATCGAAATTATTTCTGGCTTTCAGAAAGTATCTCCTATGCATTATACTCCACATTTCTTGAAGAGGGCATAGATGTTGTACCCCCTGAGAAAAGAAATTCAATATATGATGAACTCCAGATTCCTCTTACAACACCGATAACAAGGGCAACTTCCATAAGACTCGCAAATATGGCGGGAGCAGATAGAATCATTATTGGAGACTTTTTTGTAACGGATGATAAAGTAATAGTTTCTTCTCGAATAATTGACTTAAAGGATGGGAAGCTTGGGGAAATAATCTCTGTAGAGGGTAATATAAATGAATTAATCATCCTTCAAAATTTTCTTTCTTGGCGACTTCTCCAGAATATTAAGAAAATTGAGGATTCAAGAAAGGATGAGTTCTTGAGAAGATGGGCGCAAATTCCTCTTCCCGCATGGGAAAATTTTATAAAAGGACTTCTTACAAAGGATAATGAAAAAAAGGAGCTTTTTCTTTTGAAATCCCTCAACCTTTTCCCCCAATTTTCATCATGCAGATGGGAGCTCTCTTATCACTATTTTAAAAAGGGGGATTATGAAAAGTGTCTCAATTACATAAAACCTCTGATCGATTCAAAACCTATTGCTTTTTTTGTGTCTTCCCTTTGTCATTTTTACAGAAAGGATTACGATAAAGGGATAGAGGGTTTTAAGATCTGCATGGAGAAAGGAATCGAGAAATTTGCTTCTACAAATAACATCGGTGTTTGCTATGCAAAAAAAGGGGAAAACGAGAAAGCTATGGAATATTTCAAAATTGCCCTTTCAGAAGAGGAAAATCCTGATATCTACTTTAACATTGCTCTTATCAGTAGCGAGAAAAAAGAATTTTTGGAAAATATAAAGAAGGCTATTCAATTGAGTAGACCAACTTTTCCATATTTCCATTCCCTTTATCAGAAATTGATTTTATGGGGGGATACAGAAGTTGCAGAAATCGTTAAGAGCATTTCAAAGGAATATTTCTCTTCAGATATTGATGCTACCATAAATGATTTTAAAGATCTCCTAAAGGTTATTGAGGTGAAAGAGAAGGTCCCTTTGCAAATAGAGGAGAGGGATTTTTACAAGAAAGAAGCAAATTTTTATTTGAAGTCAAATAATTTAGTTTCTGCAGAATCATCTATAAGAAAAGCCCTCCATATATCCCCCTTTGACTGGGAATCTCATTTAATTCTATCAAAAGTTCTTATGAAGAGAAAAGATCTCAAAAATGCCATGAGGGAAATCAGTTTCTCTCTCTGGCTTGAGGAAAGGGGAGAAAATAACCTTGAAATGGGGAAGTTGCTGATTGAAATGGGTGATAAAATAAAGGGGCTTGAGCATCTAAAAAAAGCTCTTTCCTTTGATCCCTCCCTTGAAGAGGCGAAGGAGATTATTAAAAAATTAGAGAAATGAATTTCAGAAAAGGTAATTTTTTGGGCATTCCTTACATCTTCCATGAAAGCTTGAATTTGAATGGTTTTTTGTACGGTTTTACAACAAGGGTTATGGGTAAGGAAGAAGTAATAAAGAAATTTGAAGAGAATGGTTTTAAACTTATTACTGCAAATCAGATTCACTCATCAAAGGTAATAAAAGTAGGGAGAAATTTGAAAGGTGAGATTAGTTGCGATGGACTTTTAACAGAAGATAGGGGTCTTTTCATTGGAGTAAAAACAGCAGACTGTCTTCCAATTTTGATTTTCGAGAGGGAGAAAAAAGTTGTTGGAGCAATTCATGCGGGTTGGAGAGGGACTATTAAAGGAATAACTCTGGAAGGAGTAAAAAAGATGGAAGAGGAGTTTGGCTCAAATCCTCATGAATTAATCGCAATACTTGGACCCTCTATTTCAGTATGCTGTTATGAAATTGGCTTGGATGTTGAGAAAATTCTACTAAGCAAATTCCCGGAGTCAATTGAGAGGAGAGGGGGGAAATCTTATTTTGATTTAAGGAAAGCTAACAGAAATTTGCTCTTAAGAGGGGGGTTGAGGGAGGAGAATATTTATGAAATACCCCTTTGCACAATGTGTGAGAAGGAGCTTTTCTTCTCCCACAGGAGGGGGGAAAAGGGGAGAAACATAGCATTTGTTGGAATATATGAATGATTGATCATGAAGGTTAAGCTTCCTGTAATCTATTCTGAAAAATACCTTGCTGATCTTGAAAATCATATATTCAAAACAGACAAATACAGACTTCTAAAGGAAAAAATATTGAGGGAAAAGCTCCATAAATTTGTCGATTTTATAGAACCTGAGCCAGCTTCAGACGAGGAGCTTTTTCTTGTCCACAAAAAGGAATGGGTTGAAAAAATAAAGAGTGGAACCCTTTCCCTTCAGGAGCTTTACAGGCTTGAAATTCCCTACTCAGATGAGCTTGTAAGAATGGCAATACTTTCTGTTGGAGGAACCATTCTTGCCTGTAGACTTGCAATAAAAAACAAAATCTCCTTTCACATAGGTGGAGGGTTTCATCATGCCTATCCTGACCATGGAGAGGGGTTTTGTGCTTTAAATGATGTAGCAGTAGGGATAAAGGTTGCACAAAAGGAGGGATTGGTTGAAAGGGCAATGGTTGTTGACTGCGATCTCCATCAAGGGAATGGGACTGCAAAGATTTTCGAGGATGACCCATCTGTTTTCACCTTCTCAATTCATCAGGAGGACAATTACCCTATTCCCAAAGAAAGGAGTTCCCTTGACATTGGATTATATTCAGGGGATGGAGATGCGGAGTATATAAATGCATTGAATGAGTATTTCCCTAAACTTTACAAAGATTTCAAGCCCCAGCTTGTTGTTTATATTGCTGGTGCTGATCCTTATGAGTTAGACCAGCTTGGAGGTTTGAAGCTCACAAAAGATGGTCTGAGGGAAAGGGATAGAATAGTTCTTGAGGAAGCTTACAAGCTTTCGATTCCAGTTGCAATTGTTCTTGGAGGAGGTTATTCTTACGATGTAAATGACACTGTTGGAATTCATTTCTCTACATTTCTTCAGGCAATGGAACTTATTAAAAATAAGTTATAACTTTTATAAGGAGGAGGCATGAAAATTACAAGAAAGAATTTTTTGAAATTATTGGGTCTGGGTTTTATTTCCACTGGAGTCATTAGAGGAGAGGAGAAAAAAGAGCTCAAGGAAGCAAAGAGCGAGGCGAAGAGACTTAAGATAAAGGATATTGAGATTTTCTATTTTGACATACCCATGGTAAAACCCTTCAGAATAGCCATTGGAACTATGGAAGGAGCAAAGGATGTTCTGATAAAGATTCATACTGATCAGGGAATTGTTGGAATTGGAGAGGCATGTCCATTCCCTCCAATAACAGGTGAGACTCAGGAGACAAATATTGCGGTAGCAAAAGTTTTAAGGGAGAATCTAATTGGGAAAGATCCCCTTGCCATTGAAGGGATTCTAAAAGATTTTGGGACATTTGCTCACACAAACCCATCAATAATAGCAGCTTTTGATATGGCTCTTTACGATATTCTTGGAAAAGTGGCGGGTCTTCCCCTTTACAGAATTCTCGGTGGAGATAGAAACTCCTTTGAAACAGACCTAACTGTTGACCTTGACACACCTGAGAAGATGGCAGAGATGGCAAAGAATGTAATAAATCAAGGTTACAAAATTATAAAAATAAAGGTTGGTCAGGATCCTTCCCTTGACATTGAAAGATTAGAGGCAATAAGGAGTGCAGTTGGATACAAATATCAGATAAGAATTGATGCAAATCAGGGATGGACAGTTCCCCAGGCGATAGAAGCCCTCAAAAAAATGGAAAAGTTCGATATCCAGTTCTGCGAGCAACCTGTTGCAGCATGGAACATAGATGGAATGAGGATTGTTAGGAATGAAAGTCCAATTCCAATAATGGCTGATGAAGCCCTCTTTTCTCCTGCTGATGCGATAAAACTAATAAAGGCAGAATCCTGCGAGTATTTCAACATTAAATTGATGAAATCTGGTGGAATAAGAAATGCCATAAAAATATCGAACATTGCTGAATTTTCAGGGATAAGATGCATGGTTGGTTGCATGCTCGAGACAAAGGTTGCTCTTACAGCAGCATCTCACTTTGTTGCATCAAGCAGGAATGTAATTTTTGCTGATCTTGATTCTGACTCCTCCCACGCAGTTTTTCCAGTTATTGACGGAATAAAAGTTGAAGGAGGAATAATCACCCTTCCTGAAAAGCCTGGTCTCGGTCTTGATGTAGACCCATCTTTCCTGAAGAAATTGAGGAAGGTTTAAAAATCTCTCTGGCTATCCCAATACAGATTAGAAGATTTTCTATTTTAAAAAATTAGTAAGGGGAAAAACAGTAAGAGAAATGCACTTCAAAGATTTTCAACCTCAATTTTTTAGCTCTGCCATCTAAGAAGCTATTTTCAATCGAAATTATAGAATGGCGGAGAGGGTGGGATTCGAACCCACGCTCCGACTCATCGTCGGAGAATCGCTTAGCAGGCGACCCTGTTCAACCACTCCAGCACCTCTCCTAATAAATTAAAATATCATACAGTTGATTTTTCTTCAACAACGGGAAATTCAAAAACAGATTGTGATTTTCTCTCTGACTTGTTAAATTTACTCCCCTCAGGTTAAAATCTTTTTATGAATATTCGAAAGGAATTGGGTTTCGGAATTTTACTGATATTTCTTTTTTCATTTTTTTCCAGTGCACAAGAGGATAAGAAAATAAGTTCCCTTGAAAAATCAATTGTCTTCCCGGGCTGGGGGCAGATTTGCGAGAAAAGATATTTGGAAGGTATAATTTTCGCAACATCAGAGCTTTTCTGTATTGCTGGTATTTTTAAAAATTTAAGAGAGGGGAATAAATACTATGAACTTTACAAAAAAGCTGATAACACAGAGGATGCAATAAAGTTTAGGGAATTAACAATAAAATTTGATAAGAGAAGGAATAGATTCATTGCTGGAGCGGTTGTAGTATGGGCTCTGAATCTAATAGATATGTCAATTATTTCAAAGAAAAAGAATAGTTTGGTTTTAAAATTTGGGGAAGATTTTTATGAAATCGGTTTTAGAAAAGAATTTTAAAGGGATTATTGCTCTTGCAATTCTTCTCCTTTTAAGTTGTGGTGAGAGAGTTTTTGACAATCCCTTTGATCCTTTTGTTTCTAAAGGGGATTTTTTCATTGTAAATTATATAAGTCTTCCTTCCCCTGACATAGGTGATATAACATGGGATGGCTCAACCCTTCTATGTATAAGCAAAAGCGGGACAATATACAGCATAAACAGAGTTAATGGCTCTGTTGTAAGGACAATTCAATCTCCAATCCCTTCCCCTTCAGGTATTGTCTATGATGGAACTGGATTATGGATTTCGAGCCCTGGGCATCCAGAAATTCTGAAGATAAATATTGTTAGTGGAGAGGTAATTAAGAGAACAGGAGTCCAGAGGCTGGAGATTTCATCCCTTTCCTGGGATGGAGAGAATCTTTTGGGATACGATAGGGTTACAAAGAGGATATATAAAATCAATAGGGAAACAGGCGAGGTTATATCATCGATTAAAATTCCTGGTTTTTCCCTT
>JBBIMS010000002.1:7176-24330 GCA_037444285.1 Candidatus Aminicenantota bacterium
TCCCTGATTTCAGATCCAATCTCAGCTCTGATTTATAAGATGAACTCAGAAGGGAGGGTTCTCTCCACATACTCATCTCCCGGACAGAATCCAATGGGTCTTACCTATGATGGAGAATATCTATGGAATTCTGATGGGAGTGGTAAAGCTTTTCAGTTAAGATTTTGATTTTTTTGAAATAAAGGGAAAAAATTGAAAAAGCTTGCTTTCCTTCTTTCAATTTTCCTTCTCTTCCCACAGGCTTATCCAAAATTAAAAATTATTGGAAAAGGAAAAGGTAATTACCTCTCCTACAGCTATGACAAAAATATCTTTTACGGAGAGAAGGTTGAATTGGAACTCTGGGACTGGAAGTTCAGGGGAGAGAGAGTTTTAATAGATTTTGATTCAAATGTTATTAATTTGATTGGAGGGGTTGAGGTTGATAGGGGCTTTAAGAAATTGTCGGGAGATGAAATAAAATTCTCTTTGCTATTAAAGGAATTTATTCTATTTAACTATAGAGGGGAGATTGAAGTCAAATATTTTGGTGAGAATCTGGAGGAAAAGGAGACATCAAATATAACATTTGATATGAGGGATATTGATGCTGAGATGGTTTCAAATTCTTTTCTTTACTATACATTTAAGAGTATGGAAATCCTAGAGAATCTTAGAATTATAGGATATGATGTTGTTAGCCATCTTGAAGGAATTCGCTCAATTCCTCTGGGAAAGTTTGTCGTCAAGAAAGGGACAATAAACATAGGCTCAGGAGTCAGGGTAGGGAAGGTCTGGTATTCCAACTCTCAGGGTATTGTAATGGATGCTACTGCAGTTATAAAGAAGAAAGGGAATGATCTGAGCAAAACTTTTTTATCCTACGAGGAGAAATCCTTTATTAAGAATTCTCCGGAGAAAAGAATTGTAAGGATAAGGAATGAGAACAAATTGCCTCTTGGAAGGAACTGGGAATCTTCACTTTCAGCGAATTTTGATTCAGTCTCTTCATGGAATACAAGCATCTCCCTTTCAAAAAACACTCCATCTATGAGCACAAATTTTTCCCTCTACCATTTCAAATCCTTTTCCAGCATTCCTTCTGAAACATGGGTTAAAGTTGATTCAAATTTTAGCAGTGTTAAGATTGCTAATGCAAGTTTCTCCCTTGGCTACGAGAAGAAGGGGCAGTTTCTCTCTTCCCTTTCCCTCTCAAGGGAAATTTTGAAGAACTTTTTTATTTCTGCCACCTCTTCTTATAGCTTTATTAAAAAAAAGGGGGAATTTGAGGGTAGCAATATATTTTCAGGAGCTTTATCTTTCCGATTTTCTCCAAAATTCTTTTCCCTTTCAAGTAGTTACTCTTTAAATAATGATTTGATAAGAGGGGAGAGGCTTTCAACTCCTTCATTAAATTTAGAATTTTTTCCAATCTATTTTTATTCAAGATTGATTCAGCTAAATTTTTCCAACTCCCTTTTCTACAACATATGGAATGGAGATTATGGAAGAAGAACAGATTACACTGACAATTTTGTCATGAATCTCTCAACTTCCTTGAGGACAATCCCTACCCTTAAAAATATTTCCTTCAACTACAGAATGGAGCATCTATGGAGGAAAAAAGGGGAGGAATTTCTTACCTCTGGAGCCTCTTTCAATTTCAGCAGGTCATTTTTAAAGGATATTTTAAATCTCTCTTTTGTTTACAACTTCAACACAAGGAGAAGGACAAAAGGTTGGTTTATTGAAGGGAACAATTTTGAGAATCTCTCCCTTTTTCTGAGTCTTAAGCCCTATGAACCTTTAAGCTTGAATATTTCAATGAATGGTGAACCGAAGAGAGGATTAGTGAATTCCTTTGGAACATTGAATTATTCCCTTGGGAGAAGCTGGCTTACTGAGATAGATTTTAACTACGATTTTTTAATTAAAAAAATAGCAAATCTTGAAGCATATTTGATAAGGGATACTGAAAAATTCAGCATAAGAATAGGATGGAGAATGCTTGGGAAACAAATTTTTATTGATTTCCTTCCTAAATAATCTCAATCTCTACCCCACGAGAACATAAAGGGTTTTAACTTCCTTGCTCTTGACTTATGCCTCAATTTTCTGAGTGCCTTTGCCTCAATCTGTCGGATTCTTTCTCTTGTTACTTTGAAGTGCTGACCAACCTCTTCAAGGGTATGCTCATTACCGTCGAAAAGTCCGAACCTCATTCTGAGAACAGTTGCTTCTCTTGGAGTTAAGGTTTTTAGAACCTCCTCAATCTGCTCTTTCAGGCTCTTCTTTACAACCGTCTCTGCAGGGGAGGGAATTTTTTGATCCTCTATAAAATCACCAAGATGACTATCCTCTTCCTCTCCGATTGGAGTCTCGAGGGAGACCGGTTCTTGAGCAATTCTGAGGATCTTCCTCACTTTGCTTACAGGCATCTCCATCTTCTGAGCTATCTCCTCTGTTGTGGGCTCCCTCTTTAAATCGTGGTGAAGCTGACGGGAAACCTTTATCAGCTTGTTGATTGTTTCAATCATATGAACAGGAATCCTTATTGTTCTTGCCTGATCAGCAATTGCTCTTGTTATTGCCTGCCTTATCCACCATGTAGCATATGTAGAAAATTTAAATCCTCTCTTGTATTCAAACTTTTCAACAGCCTTCATCAATCCGAGATTCCCTTCCTGAAGAAGATCAAGAAAGTGTAATCCTCTGTTGGTATATTTCTTTGCAATGGAAACTACGAGCCTGAGATTTGCTTCCACAAGCTGCTTCTTTGCCTCGTCCATCTCTTCCTTTGCTTTGTCAATGTCTCTTATTATCTTCCTGAGCTCATCAGCCTTTACTCCATACTCCTTTTCCTTCTCCTTTAAAACCTTTGTGAGCCTATCTATCTCCTCTTTCAACTTTTCCTTTGACTCCTTCTTTTTGCTGTGCTCTCTTTTTTCTGTTAATTTATGGATTTTTTTCTCTATCTTTGAGAGTTCCTTCTCTTTTTCTTTAATGCTGTCAATAAAGGTTTTTCTATATTCAGGGCTGAAATCAATGTCTCTGATTATTTCACTAATTTTAACAAGGATTCTTCCCTTGGTTATAGGTCTCTTATTCTTTGCCTTCTCCAGTTCTTTTTTAAGATTCTCAAGGGTAGCAAGCTTTTTTTTCAAATCATCTTTTATTTCCTGGATTTTTGCCTCATTGTGCTCCTCTTCAAGATCAATAACCTTTTCCATTTCAATTTCGCCTGCAATGAGTTTTCTCAAGACAGTAAGAATTTCCTCAAGCACAATCGGGGGGCGAGAAAGGGCTTTTATAATATTCCTTGCTCCCTTCTCTATCCTCATGGCAATCTCTATTTCTCCCTCCCTTGAAAGAAGAGGAATTCCTCCCATTTCTTTTAAATAAAGTCGAACAGGGTCCCCTATCCTTTCAACCTCTTCTTCCCTTCTTCTCTCTTCAATCCCCTCCTGGAGAAGCTCTTCCTCCAGAGTTTCTTCCTCTTTTGGTTCGTAAACTCTCAAGCCATAGGTATCTACTGCTGAGATTATGTCGAGCTCATCGGCTGGTTCAAAATCTGAAGAAAATGGAGCAGGCAAATCTTCGTCCAGATTAAATTCCTTTGTGGCCATAGTTCTTTTAGTATCTATTGAACCCTTCTTTCTCATTTTCCTCCTCATTTAAGTTAAAGTTATTATATCCTGAGTTATTTTCTGCTTTAGAAGGAGGAGCTCCTTCAATTTTTCTCTGTTCCCCCTCATCTCCTCTTTTTTTATCTCCTCCTGTAACTTTTTATGCTTTCTCTCAAGGATTAATCTCTTTATTGCCTTCATGTATTCCCTTATTTCCTCAACAGTTATTTCTCCTCCTCCTTCTTCAAGGAGTATCTTATATATTATACGCTGTTTTTCCCTGGAAAATTTCTCCTGAATGTAGGATGGGCTAATTTCTCCCTTCTCCTCAACGATTTCTATCAATCCTTCTATCAGACCCTTCTGTCCGAGCTCTGATAAATCCATAGAGCGTAAAGCTGAAACAATCTCCTTTGAGAGTCCCTTACCCTTTATAATTGCATAAATAAGCTTTTTCTCAGCAGGAGTTATTGATTCTATGGGAGAGGGGGGTTCTGGAGTCTCCTTCTTTCTTAGCACACGAAAAATGAGCTCTTCTTCAATCCCGACAAGGGATGAGAGTTCTTTAACATATGTCCTTTTAAGAATTGGCTCCCTTATTCCATTTAGAACCTCTATTATACTCCTTATTCCTCTCGTTCTCTCTTCAGGAGAAATCTTTTCATTAATCTTATAATTCTTAATCAGGAATTCAACAGGTGAAAGGGCCCGGGATATAGCTTCGCCCACTCCATTTCTACCTTTTTCCCTGACAAAGGTGTCAGGGTCAAGCCCCTGTGGAATAGATACGATTTTTAAAGAAACATCCTGGGAAAGTATAATTGGAATTGCCCTTATAGTAGATGCAATTCCAGCACTATCTGGGTCATAGAAGAGATAGATTTTATCAGTGAATTTCCTCAAAAGAGATACCTGCTCCTCTGTAAGGCTTGTTCCAAGGGATGCAACAGTATTTTTAAAATCATTTATGAACAAGGAAATTTGATCCATGTATCCTTCAACAAGGATTGCAAATCCCTTGTTCTTGATTTCTTCCTTTGCCAGGTCAATACCAAATAGTTCCATCCTTTTCTTGTAGACAGGAGTTTCAGGGGAGTTGAGATATTTTGGGTTTTCATCAAATATTGTCCTTCCTCCAAAACCAATTATCTTTCCGGAGATATTCCTTATTGGAAACATTATCCTCCCACGAAATCTATCAATAAATCCCCTTTCAGTTTTTATGCAGAGTCCAGAGAGGGAAATGATGTTTTCACTGTGTCCTTTGTTTCTGAGATATTTGAAAAGGGCATCCCATTGATTGGGAGAATAACCGATTCCTAAGGTTTCTATCCAATCTCCTGTTATACCCCTTCCTTCAATATACTTCCTTGCCATCTCTCCCTCTCTTCCCATAAGGGAGTTTCTGAAAAATGTTTGAGCAGATTGGTTTATCTCAATTATTTCATCCTCAATTTTCTTTGTCGGGGACGTCTTTTTTGGAATAACTATGTTATACTTCTTCGCAAGAAATTCAAGGGCTGAAGGGAAATCGAGCCCTTCTTTCTCCATTACAAAGGTGAAAATATCTCCTCCTGCTCCGCATCCAAAACAATGATACAGTCCTTTCTCAGGGTCAACAGTAAATGATGGAGTCTTTTCAGCATGAAAAGGACACAAGCCTACAAATCTCCTTCCACTTTTCTTAAGCTTTGTGTAATCTGAAACAATCTCTAATATATCTGCTTTCTCTTTTATTTTTTCAATAATGTCCATTTAATAAAAGCTATATCAATTTTAATATAGGAATTTTTTAGGAATTTGTCAAGATGGGTAATATCTATTTTAATGAGCTATTCATGCTAAAAATAGAGAATTTTCACTTCATAGCTCTTCCTTGTGATGCTTTATTACCTTCCCTTTAACCATAAATATAACATCTTCGCACAGATTTGTAGATAGATCCGCTATTCTCTCAAGGCTTCTTGCGATTCTCAGCAAATGCAATGATCTCTCGATTGTTGAAGGATCCTGCATCATATAGGTGATCAATTCTCTGTGAATTTGATCTCTCAATGAGTCCACAATATCGTCTCTTGCACAGATTTCCTTGGCAAGTTCTGGTTTCCTCTCCACAAAGGAAGTTATGCTGTCTTTTAACATTTTAATTGTAATTTCTGCCATCCTTGGTATGTCAATAAGAGGCTTGACAGGAGGACGCTCAATCAGAAAGAGGGAGCTTTCTGAAATGTTAACAGCTTCATCCCCCATCCTTTCAAGATCATTGTTAATCTGGAGTATCATTAGAGATGTTCTCAAATGCTCAGCCTCTGGATGATAAAGGGCAATAAATTTCGTTCCCATATCCTCTATCTCAATCTCCATATCATTGACCCTTTTTTCTTCCTTTTCAATTACTTCAAGGAGAAGATTTTTGTCCCTTTCAATAAGTCCCTTTATGCTTTTTTCAATCATAGACTCAACAAGGACAGCCATTTCGATGATTTTTTCCTTAATTGTGTTGAGTTTTTCCTCAATCATTATCTCCTCCTTATCCAAACTTTCCCAAGAGATAATTTTCAGTTCTTGGGTCAGAGGGAACTGTAAATATTTTTTCAGTTTTATCAAATTCAATAAGTTCACCTAAAAGTAGAAATGCTGTATAATCAGATACTCTTGAAGCTTGCTGTAGATTGTGGGTCACAATAACAACAGTATAATTTTCTTTCAGATTAAGTATTAGTTCTTCAATCCTTGAAGCGGAAATTGGATCAAGAGCAGATGTTGGTTCGTCCATGAGTAATATCTCAGGATAAAGAGCAATAGCTCTTGCAATACATAGCCTTTGCTGTTGACCTCCTGAGAGAAAAGTCCCCCTCTTATGAAGGGAGTCTTTTACCTCATCCCATAATCCTACTTTTTTTATGGTTTCCTCCACTATTCTCTCTTCCTCAAGCTTTGAAAGTTTTATCCCATTTAAATGATATCCTGAAAGAACATTTTTGTATATACTCATTGTCGGGAAGGGATTTGGTTTCTGGAAGACCATTCCAATCTTTTTTCTTGCAATCATTGGCTCCATCTTATAAATATCTTTATCGTGGAGAAAAACTTTACCTGTGACCCTTGCTCCTGGAGAGAGCTCATGCAATCGATTGATACACCTTATCAGGGTCGTTTTTCCACATCCAGATGGTCCCATGATGGCTGTAACTTTATTCTTTGGTATTTTTAGATTGATATCTTTTAAAACATGATTTTCAAAGTAATAGGCATTAAGGTTTTCAATTCTTAGAATCTCACTTTCCATCTTTTTACCACCCATTTAGAAAAAGTATTTAGAGTAAAAACCATTAAAATAAGGATAAAAGAAGCTGCCCATGCTTTTTTATGCCATTCAGGGAAAGGGCTTTTTGCGTAGTTGCAAATTAAGTGGGGGAGGGACTCAATGGGTTTAAATATATCTAAATTCATATATGGATTTCCAAAAGCAGTAAAGAGTAAAGGAGCTGTCTCTCCAGCAATTCTTGCAATTCCGAGAAGAATTCCTGTAATGATACCACTAAGTCCAGCAGGTAGAACAACTCGAAGAACAGTTTTGTAATAAGGGGCTCCAAGGGCTAAAGATGCTTCCTTCAAGCTTTCTGGAATTAAACTTAAATTTTCCTCAGTTGATTTTATGATTATCGGAAGCATCATTGTTGCAAGGGCAATCCCTCCTGAGAAAGCAGAAAAATGTCTCATGGGCTTAACAATCCATAAATAGGCAATAATTCCTAAGACAATTGAAGGGACACCCTGTAAAATATCCACAAGCAGGCTTACTCCCTTAGATAATTTTTTATCTTTATTCTCAGAAAGATAAATTCCCACAGAAACTCCGATGGGTATTGAAAGAGAGGAGGAGATAAGGATCAAAATAAATGTTCCTGCAATGGCATTGGCTATACCTCCACCTTCTTCTCCAATAGGCTTTGGAAGATTAAAAAGAAATTCAAAACTTAAAGAGGAGATTCCGTTTTTTGCCAAATGGAAGAGAATAAAAAATAATGGAAGAGTAGAGATGAAAGAGAAGGAGAACACAGCTATTTTGAATAATCTGTCTTTCAAGATCCTCTTTTGAATTCCCTTTTTCATCAGACAACCCTGTATTTTCTTATAATGTATCTTCCAAGAAAATTTATCCCCAATGTTACCAAAAAGAGAAGTAGACCAATTTCCACCAGAGCAGAAAGGTATAAATCTCCAGTAGCTTCTGTAAATTCATTGGCTATCACTGAAGCCATTGTGTTTGCTGGAGAAAAGATATTTTTAGGAAGAAAATTGGAATTTCCAATTACCATTGTAACAGCCATGGTTTCTCCCAGTGCTCTTCCAATGGAAAGAATGATCCCGGATAGTATGCCTGAACGGGCGTAAGGGAGGACAACCTTTCTTATAACCTCATATCTTGTAGCTCCAAGAGAATATGCTGCTTCTTTAATTTCTGAAGGGACAAGCTCTATAACTTCTCTGCCAATGGATGTGGAATAGGGGATTATCATAATGGAAAGAATTATGGAAGCTGTGAATATTCCTACTCCATAGGGGGTGACTCCCAGCTTAATCTGGATAAACCTCACTACAGGGGCTAAGACAAACAAACCCCAGAATCCATAAATTATAGAAGGAATCCCAGCAAGAAGTTCTGTCAAACTTTTTAAAAGGGATGATATTCTTCCTTCTCTAAAATATTCACCCAGGAAAATTGAGACAGAAAGGGAGAAAGGGATTGAGATCAGAAGGGCTAAAAAGGATGTTAGAAGAGTTCCCACGAGAAATGGTAGAGCTCCAAATTTGTTGAAAACAGGGTCCCAGGTCTTTTCATAAAGAAATCTCAATCCGAATGCTTTTAATGATGGGAAAGAGTTAAATGCAAGGGTTAAAAATATTGAAAAAATCAGGATAATTATAAAAATTGCTGATAAGGAAAGAATTCTTCTGAAAATAAGCTCAAAGATTAGATCTTTCCTGAATCTGTGCATGCTTTTTTCTTAATTTTCCCTTTTGATAAAAGTAAAGTTACTGAAAATCTCACTTTCCTCTCCGAAACTCTTTTCTATCCACTCTTTAATTTCATCTCGAACCCTTCTAAAGGCAGAGAGGACTTCTTCCTCATCACCTCTGAACTGGGATGGATCTTCAAAGCCTTTGTGGGCATATCTTTTCCCTCCGGGAAAGAAAGGACAGTTTTCCTTTGCATGGTCACAAACAGTGACTACAAGATCAAATTCTTCTCCCAAAAATTCCTTCACACTTTTTGCCCTGTGCTTTGAAATATCGATCCCAATTTCTTTCATAACTTTAATGGCAAAAGGATTTACATCTTTTGGCTCTGTCCCGGCACTGAAGACATCGAATCTCTCTCCATAAAGAGCTCTCAATATCCCTTCTGCCATCTGGGAACGAGCAGAATTGTGGGTGCAAATGAAAATAATTCTTTTTTTCATTTTAAAATTCTCCCATAGATTTTAAAAAAAAGGAAGGGTCAAAAGACCCTTCCCATAAGATCTTCCTATAAAATACTCTTTCCATTATAGGTAATTGATTTGATGATTCTTTCCGCTTTCAGAACCGCCTGGTATGGAAGTGGCGCATAGTGCAGGGGTTTTGTGTATTTTTGCCCTTCGTGAGTCATCCACCAGAGAAGTTTTACAAGAGCTTCAGCTCTTTCCCTTTTTCTTCCGTCATAATTCTGCTCCCTGTAAACCAGGAGCCATGTGAATCCACTTATGGGATAACCTTCTGGAGATTCAGTATCTGTAATTGAAATTCTTGTATCATCGGGTAGACCTATATTAGCAGAGGAAGAGACCGTTTCAATGGAAGGTTTAACAAATTTTCCACTTTTGTTTTTGACAAGACCTGTAGGAAGATTGTTCTGAAGGGCATAAATAAGCTCAACATAACCTATACTTCCTGGTGTTTGCCTGACAAGTCCTGTTACCCCTTCATTCCCCTTTCCTCCAATTCCAGTAGGCCAGTTAACTGATGTTCCAGCTCCAACTTTATCTTTCCATTCTTTACTGACCTTTGATAGATAATCAGTCCAGATAAATGTTGTTCCACTTCCATCGGATCTATGAACAATAATTATGTCAAGATTAATGGATTTAAGTGAAGGGTTGAGAGCAGCCAGTCTCGGTTCATTCCATTTCTTAATTTTTCCGAGGAAAATATCTGCAAGAATATCAGGAGTAAACTTAATTTCTGGATTCCCTGGCAGATTATAAGTAGGGATAACTGCTCCAAGAGCAATGGGTATATGCAGAATTTCTCCAGGGGCATTTTTGAGCTGTTCATCAGTCATAAAGGCATCTGAAGCACCAAAATCAACAGTTTTACTGAGTAGCTGACGCTGACCTCCACCAGAACCTATTGACTGGTAATTCACCTTTACACCTGTGATTTTGTGATATACATCGAACATCTTTGTATACAATGGGAAGGGGAAGGTAGCTCCTGCTCCGAGAAGTTCTATACTCTGAGCAAAGATCAGAGAGGGAAGGAATAATACTGTTGTCAATGCCATTAACTTTTTTAATTTACCCATACGTAAACCTCCTTTTCTTGACATTTTTTCTAAACTTACATTCTTCCTTCGGTGTTATAAAATAGCTCTCCATAATACCCTTACCCCTATTATAAATATTGTTAAAGCTAAAATTCTTTTAATGGCTATGGGTTTAAATTTAAAAGAGCCTAAGAATGAACCCATACTTGCTCCTGCTGTGACAGGAAAAGCAAGAGGTAAAATCCAAGAGGAATTAACCTTTCCTTCAATTAAATGGGATAAAAATCCTGAGAAGGAATTTAAAAAAATGTAAATGGATGTAATTCCTGCAATTTCTTTTAAAGGAAAACCTGTAATTAAAAGAATTGGTGATAAAAATATTCCCCCTCCTATCCCTGCAAGACCGGCAAGAAAACCAAGCAAAAATCCGAAAATCAAAACTAATAAAATTTTAAAATTTCTTTTTCTCCCAAGACTTGGGTCATGCTCTGCATCCTTAATTTTTTCCTTGAAAAAGGAAATTATCGAAGAAATAACAAGAAAAATTCCAACAATTAATAAAAATTCTTTTCTCCTCAGATGTAATTTTGAACCTAAAAAGGCACCTGCACCTGAAATAGAATATAAGGAGATCAAGAAACTTTTTCTTTCTTTAAAATTTAAGTGAACTCTGTAGTTAAAAAATCCAATAAAAGTTACAATCATGTTCAAGAAAAGAGCAGTTGATGGAATATATTTTTCTTCAATACCAGAAATTGAAAGAAGCGCAACATAAGCACTCCCTCCACCAAGACCAGCTATGGAATATAAAAAGGAAAAAAGAAAAAATAAGGGATATAAAATAAACATTAATTCACTGTCCGTAAGAGAGGTTCTAAAAAATATTTAAGAATCATTTAAATCTTCCTTTATGTTTATATTTTTAAGATACTCTTCAGGATTACCAAAAGCCAAAAGCTCCTTTTCAGAAATAAAATAAATTCTGTCAGGATATTTTTCTTTTGTTATTTTTAAAAAACCTTTTATGGAGTTCCGCTTTTCAAGATATTTTTCCATTTCAGGAGTAAAAAAAGAATCTATAAAAATTGGCAAAGGTTTATCCTCTGAGATTACTATTATTTTTTTTAGGTTGGAGTTAATCGCTACATTTAAAAAATTTCTTATCAGTTCCAGGGGTAAGAAAGGCATATCAACAGGAATAAAAAGACCAGCATCTTCTCCTGTTTTTTTGAAAAATGAATAGATCCCATTTAGAGGACCTTTATATTTCCCAATGTCTTCTACGATTTGCAAATTAAAATTTTTGACTGAATTCCTTAATTTCTCTTCTATTAAGTATTCATCATCACAAACAATAAAAACTTTATTGAAAAATTCCTTTAATTTTAAAATTGTGGCTTCCATCAGCATTTTCTCTTTAAATTTAAAAAACCTTTTATCCGTTCCAAATCTTTCTGATTTTCCACCTGCAAGGATTATTCCTTTTATCCTTTCAATCATTTAAAAGACAAAATAACTCCTCAGTTCTTTCCTTAACATCCGAAAGAAAATTTTTTGTAAAAAGAGATACTGCCTTATAAAAAGCAGTTTCAGCCTTTTCAAACATTCTTTCACAGAAAAAGGGAACCCATGTTAGAATATGCTTTTCCAGAAACTCCTTTTGCAATTTAACAGATATTTTTACTTTTTCCTCATCTTCGCTTTCCCAGCCTTCCTTTTCCAAATAGGCAAGAATTGAGAGGAATTTAAGTTCTATTCCGATGTGGTCAGGGATCTCACCATTGAGGTCGATTCCTGTTCCTGAATTTACATAAAACTTTATAACTTCCTGTGTAAAACTTTCCATAATCGCATCCTCTCCTCTCCATACCGATTCATAGGGAGGGGGGAGGGAATATCCTTTTTTTATCCCTCTTATAAGTTTTGTCCAGTCTACCTGAAGGTTATTGATAATTCCCTCATCTTTAGATTTTTCTACCTCTTTATAGAACTTATCAAAATATCTTAAAGATTCCTCAAACTTTTTATCACTGGAAACTTCCTTTAAGGCTAATTTAAATTCATCTGATGTTATTTTGTTAAAAAATTCTTTATCTGGTCTTTTTAAATAAAAGAAGGAAACGAAAAGGATTGATTTGCTCGTTTCCTCTGCCTTCATTGCAAAACTCTTTAAATCTAAGGGACTTAAATCTTTGAAATTCATAAAAAAATTAGTTCCCGTATAATTTAGTAATTGCAGCTCCTTTTTTAGAATGACATTCTATACAGAGTTCTCGCATTACAACACCCGGGGCATCCCTCACAGGAACTTTATACCTTCTCTGGTAAATGTAGTCATTTGGGAATTTTACTTTATGACATTCAGAACATTCCATTTCAAGGATCTCAGAATGGATATTGTGCCATCTCTGTCCTATTTCCATCCCATACTCCTTTCCTACATCAATTTTCCCTTCTTTAATTTCCTTTGAGATTTTGGCAACCTTTTTTTCTTTTGAAAGTTGTGGTTTCTGAGTTTCACTTTTTGTAAAAGCGAAAAATGATATCACTAAAAATAAAGCAAGAATTGCTAATTTTTTCATGATTTTCTCCTTCTAAAACAAATAATAAACCTGCGGTTTTGTCCCGAATTCCTCTTTAAGCCTCTTGCCATTTCTCTTTTTAATAAGTTTTGAAACTTCACTTTCAGGGTCGTCAAGGTCTCCAAAATATCTTGCTCCAACAGGACAAACAGGGACACAAGCAGGTGATGAATCATAATCACTTCCAGGTTTTTTCCCTTCCTTTAGAGCCTTTTCTGTTATGTGCCAACATAAAGTGCACTTTTCTACGATTCCGGGTTTTTTCCTGTGAAGGGGATGTTTTGCTTCGAGAGGGAGTGTTTCATAAGGGGTCTTCTCTTTTGGATAAAATGTTTTTTCCTCGCTTACATAATGAATAACACCATAAGGGCATGCTGCAATGCAGTATCTTCTTCCTTTGCATTTATCATAGTCAATGAGAACAATTCCATATTCGTTCTTTGTGATTGCCTTCTCAGGGCATGCCTTCATGCATGGCGGATTTTCACAATGCATGCAATTCATAGGGACAAAAATTCTTTTTACATTGGGATATTTTCCTTCCTCATACTCAATTACAAAATTCCAGTAATTACCTTTTTGAACCATATTTTCAAGTTTACAGGCTGCCACACAACTTCTACAACCAATGCATTTTGCGAGGTCAATTACAAGTCCATATTTTGCCATCTTTCACCTCCTTATGCCTTGTAAATTTTTACCCTTGTATCATTGAATGAGTTATGTCCGGAGATTATATCCGGGTGAAGTTCAATGACAAAATTGGGCATAGTTCCTTTTTTCGCATAATCAGGGAAGACTCCGGAAAATCTGCCGTAATGATAACTTATTGCCAGGGTATCAGGTCTTATCCCTTCTGTCAGCTTTGCTTTTGTCTTTACCCTTCCTATTTTACTTTCCACATATACATCATCGTTATCATTTATTCCAAGATTTATTGCAGTTTTTGCATTTATAAGAACAAAATTCGTATCTGAGTCATGGGAGGTCTCATTTAAGACTGGGTTTAAAGCATGGGTATCTGTCTGGTTTCTGTACATTCTCTTGTAGGTTATAAGATAAAAAGGATATTCTTTTTCATCTCTTTTTCTGTGGGGTGTTGGGAAAGCATGCGCTTTCAATGGAAAAGGCGAAAAATTAATTTCAAGAAGTTCTCTGAGTTTTTTCTCATCCCTTTCCTCATACCATTCCATATAAACCTTTTTTACATTTTCATTTTTACCCATCATGTTAAAGACTTTTTCCATTGTGTGAACAAGCTGCTCTGCATAAAAATGCATTTTTGGTTTTCCTTTACCTTTAAATTTTTCAGCATTTGATAAATATCTGTTTTTTACATCTACCTTCTTTACAATAAGCCCATGCTCCAATGCATATTCAAAGGGCTTTCTCGTTGAATCTTCCCATATTATTTTTACTGCCTCTTCTGAATTATATACCTTACCCTTTTCAAATTTCTTCTCTTTCAATCCCCACGCTTTATTTAACTCCTCTATAAATTCATCAAGGAACCCAGCTCTTTTTGCAAGTTCAAAAAGAATTTCAGTTGCTCCATATTTGAGGTTATACACATTCACAACAGGTTGTCTTATTGCTTTATGCTCAGAATCAGGTGTCCATCTTGTCGGTGCAAAGTGGAAGTCTTCAAGATATGTTTTATCAGGCAAAACAATATCAGCCATCTGAGCAGTTTCATCAAGGACAACGTTTATGTTTACTGAATAAACTTTCTTAAATCATTCAATCTGCTTTTCTATATCAGATGTGGACAAAATTCTATTTGTCGCATAAAAGATAGTCATTTGAGGTTCGTAAGGAAGACCATATTTTTCTGGCTCCATGTAGGTATAGGCTGGTTGCTGGGCAACATTGTGGGTTGCATGAGGATAGAAAACACTTTCTGCGAGGTCAACCCTTTTGGGAGGATAATCACATTTTGAAGGTTTCATATTTTTATGTTCAGGATCTGCTTTATGGAGCAAAAGACCACCAACTGCATCTATTGAACCAACAAGCATGTTGACAATTAGCCCTGCTCTCCATGTCTGGGTACCATACTCCTTTGCAGAAAGTCCCCTGAATGTATAAAGGGCAACAGGTCTGTATCTCAATTTCTGTCCCTCTATTTCAATGGTTTCTCCAATATGAGCATTTTCACCGAACTCCTTTGCAATTCTTTTTGTTGTGCTATAAGGAACACCTGTTAATTTTTCAACCTCATTATCCTTTAACGCAAGAACATATTCTTTAAAGATTCTGAAAGTAGTTTTATATTTTTTCCCTTCAAAAGTGACTTCACTGTCTAGAGAGATTTTTTCTGCTAAATCATAGGGGACTAACTTTGAATTTTTCTCATCAACGACAATGGGGTTATCCTTTTCATCCCTTAAAAATTTTTTATCTTCACCAACAAGAAAAGGTGCATCAGTGTAATCAATTAAGAATTCTTTATCTACAAATCCATCTTTAATCAGTTCCTTTGCTATTGCAAGGAGGAATAGAACATCTTTTCCAGGTCTTATTGGAATCCATTCGTGGGCTTTTGCTGCAGTGTTTGAGAATCTTGGCTCAACAACAATCATCTTCATATCTCTATCATCTACAATTCTCTTCATTGTGGTTCTATCCAACCATCTCGCCCATTGTTCTGCCTCTGCGAAACTTGCACCCATATTTATAAAATATTTTGTATAATCAAGATCAGGTAAAGGTCCATGCCCTCCCCATGTAAGCTCATCCGCTACATGTCTTGCTGCTTCACAAACTGTTGTCCTGTGAATATTGTTGGGTGTTCCAAAAGCTTTACAAAATGCTTTTGTAAAATTGTCCTGAATTAAATACTTTCCATGAGACCAGTGAAATGATAAACCCCTTGGGTCCTTTTCTTTTACTTCTTTTAACTTTTTTGCAATTTCATCAAAGGCTTCCTCCCAGGAGATTTCCTTCCATTTTGGGTCTTCTCTCGGATCCTTATTCGGATTCGTTCTCTTTAAAGGAGCTTTAATTCTGTAAGGGCTGTAAGTATGAAAAATACCTGCCTGACCTTTTGGACAGAGATGTCCTTTGTTGTAGGGATTTTCTGGATTCCCATATATTGCCCTTATAATACCATTAACCCTTCTAACTCTTATTCCGCAGAAATTAACACACATAGCATCTGTGGAGGGAATGAGAACATCTTCTGAAGGAGAATACGGAATTTCACTTGAGATCTCCTTTGCTATAAAATCCTTAAAGTTAAAGAAAAGGTCACTCAGTGCTGCAGCCGCAGTAAAAGATACAGCTCCTTTCAGGAATTTCCTTCTTGTTAAGAGCATAATATCCTCCTCTCTCCTATTATATTAGAATGAATAGAAGAATGTAAGCTTCAACTGGATATCTTTGTCAATGGCTTCCCCATTCACATTTTTGTAGGAAACATACATTATGTTGGGAATAAAGCTTACATTCTTTAAAGGATGGAAATCAACTCCAAAAAGGATGAGATTAAAGGGAGCATTATTGTTGAAGGGAACATAACTCACTGTTGAACCCCAGGGTAGGGGATCGTCCATTCTGTCGTATCTTGCAAGAAGAGAAACTTTTTCTGACAAGCTCAGGATCCCAAAAATTGAATAAACATCAAGTTTCAGATCGCTCTTTCCAGTTCCCTGCTCTTTAATTTGATGGGAATATTGAATCCCGATTCGAGCTTTTTTGCTCTTCCATCCAAGAAAACCCTGATAAGTATAATAATTTTTCTGGTTTGCTCCCTGAGCATAATCTGTGTATATTTCAAAAGAGAGGGTTTTTGTTAGATTGAATAGAAATGCTCCCATATATTTCTTCTCCTTATTGAATTCTGACTTTGTGCCTTCCCCATTTCCAGCCATAATATGATATCCAAAAAACCCATCTTTTCCAATAGAGCCTTTAAAAGCAACTCCAAAGTCTCTGCTATCGCCCATCTTAAAGAGATCAAGGGGGGTTTTCTCAACTGCCCTGTAGCCCCAGAAACTTTCAATGTATTCCCATGTGGGAGTAGGAGAGATTCCGAGAGTTATTGTATGGTTTTTCCTTTTGTAGGTTAAATATGCATCTTTTATGTATGGCTTTAAGGTATCAGATGTTTTGAAATCTCCAGGACTGTTCATCTCTAATCGGAGACGAGTAGACCAGCTGTCGGAGATTTTAAAGTCATAAGTAAAATAGATTCTTCTGAACCAGAACCCGTTTTGACCTTTAAGATCACTTCTGTTGTTGCTGATATTGTAGTAGAAATCTCCAAACATATAGCCAGAAAATTTCCCCTCTCCATAGGCATGGGAAAGAAAACCTACAAGGCTTAACATGGAAATTACCCATGTCAAACAAGGCATACTTTTTGAAGCTTTCATGATACAACCTCCTAGCAAAAATTATGGTATTTATTTTTTTCTTGGAATTTGATAAAAGA
>JBBIMS010000003.1:0-5579 GCA_037444285.1 Candidatus Aminicenantota bacterium
CCTGTATTTTTCACCTTTCCCACAAGGGAGAAAATCTTTGTCCCTTTTGAGCCTTCAGTTCCGACAGAGGCAGACCAATCTGCACCTTTCTCCATAACTTTTGCTACATTAGCCCATGTCTCTACATTGTTTATTACTGTTGGATACTCCCAGAGACCTTTCTCGGCAGGGTAAGGGGGTCTTGGTCTTGGATCTCCTGGTCTTCCTTCCACTGATTGCATCAGGGCAGTCTCTTCACCACATACAAATGCTCCACCACCTCGATTTATCTTTATGACAAAGTTAAAATCACTTCCCAGAATATCCTTACCAAGGAATCCGTATTCATGAGCTTGTCTGAGAGCTTCTGTGAGATTCTTTATTGCAAGGGGATACTCATTTCTGACATAGACATAACCGATACTTGCACCAATTGCGTAAGCTCCTATCAGCATCCCTTCTATAACTCTGTGAGGATTCCCTTCAAGAAGACTCCTGTCCATATAGGCTCCAGGGTCTCCTTCATCTGCATTGCAGATTACAAACTTCATCTCTTCCTTTTGTTTTCTGGTAATTTCCCATTTCAAACCAGTAGGGAAACCAGCCCCACCTCTTCCTCTCAGCCCTGATTTTTTCACCTCTTCTATCACCTCTTCGGGTTCCATTTTTAAGACTTTGGAAAGAGCCTGGTAACCCCCAATTGCGATGTAATCTTCTATGGATGTGGGATCAACAAGGGGGTTATCTGAAAGAAGAAATCTTTGTTGAGCTTTATAAAATGGGATATCTTTTACCCGAAGGAATACATTCCCATTTTCTCGATAGAGAAAAGCATTTACTGGCTCCCCTTTCAGAACAGCATGGACAATTTTTCCGGCATGTTCAGGTTTTAAATTTGAATAGAATATTTCATCAGGGTAAACAATAACATTCGGCTCTGCACTACAGAATCCATGACACCCAGTAACCTTTATGGAAATCATATCCTCAAGTCCGTATATAGCCCTTTTGAATGCATCTACAACTTTAAGAGAACCCCTTGCCTGTCCGCATGTGCCTGAAGAGATTGATATCAGCGGCCTCTTAAAGAGTTCTTCCCTCTTTGATTTAGCAATTTTTTCTAAATCCTGGATGGATTTAATTCTTTCCATTTCATCCCTCCTCTTTTAACTCTTCAACAATTCTTAACGCCTTTCGAGATTCCATTTCTCCATGATATTCATCATCCACCACAACAATAGGTCCTATTGCGCAACATCCAAGACAATTGACAGTTTCAAGGGTTATAAGTTTGTCCTTTGTAGTCTGACCAGCTTTAATTTTCAGCTCTCTTTCAAGATTTTCTACAATTCTCTGCCCTCCTCGGACATGGCAGGCTGTCCCCAGGCAAACTGTAACATTGTGCTTACCTTTTGGAACAAGGCTAAAAGCTTTGAAAAATGTTGCGAGGTGGTAAATCTGACTCGCAGGGATATCCAGCTTCTCACAAACATACTTGAGAGCACTCTCTGGAAGATACCTTTCCTTTTCCTGGATCTCATGGAGAATCCCAATGATCCCTGACTCATCATACCTATACTTTTCAATGATTTCGTCAAGCTGAGTTAATTCCATAAAGACCTCCTTTAAAAAATTAAAATTATATTTTTTCCCTTGTTTTCCATGAGGTTCATTTAGAAGCTACTTTCAATCCTGAAGGATAGTTCTCAAATCCTCCGATTTCATCGAGATCCTCTATTCTTAATCCTTCAGCCTTATCGAGTATCATCTGGTCAAATTCGCAGGATTTGCAGTCGAAATTTTTTGTGCAGATTCGATAAGAGACAACTCCTCTTATTGCCCATATGCATTCTTTCTTCCCATTCTTTGTAATGGTTACAGCATCCTGAAATGCGGGGCACTGAAAGAATTCACTGATGCAGGCACTCTCAGGAGAAAGGGAGGTGGAGGGAATGAGTTTCTTAATAGGAAAAGCTTTGCAATACCTTACTTTTACTTCTTCAAGGAATGGACATGTCATCTTACACCTCCACGATTTTTATATCAAGATGTATGCCAGAATTAAGGGAGGAGGAAAACTTTATCTATAAAGGAATCTTAAAAGAAGGGATTTCAAGAGTGTTAAAAAATGCGATTTTTATGTTGCACTTTTCAACATTTTTATATTATATTTTTTTATCTTCCTATACAAAGTGGCTCTATCGATTCCAAGAACCTCTGCACTCTTCTGAATATTGAACTTGTATTTTGTAAGAATCTTCTCTATGTGTATCTTTTCAAGTTCTTCAATGGTCATATCCTCTCTATAGGAAGGCGAAACCGGAATTCTTATGTAATCGGGAAGGTCGGAGGGTTTTATGAGATTCCCTTTGCATATTACTACAGCCCTTTCTATACAATTCTCAAGCTCCCTCACATTTCCAGGCCAGTGATAGGAAAGGATGAGCTCCATTGCTTCCTCTGAAACCCTCTCAATAGATTTTTTATTCTCAATATTATATTTCTCAAGAAAATGGGCAACAAGGAGAGGGATATCCTCTTTTCTTTCCCTTAATGGGGCAAATCAATTGTTATTACATTTAGTCGGTAAAACAAATCTTCCCTGAATTTACCTTGCTCTACAAGAGCTTTCAGATTTTTGTTTGTTGCTGCAACAACTCTCACATCAACTTTAATACTCTCCTCACCCCCCAGTCTTCTAAACTCCCTCTCCTGCAAGAACCTTAGAAGGTCAACCTGCGTTTTTGGAGAAATGTCACCTACTTCATCAAGGAATAAAGTCCCTCCATGGGCAAGCTCAAGTTTCCCCTTCTTTGTTGTCTTGGCATCAGTGAATGCTCCCTTTTCATACCCAAAAAGCTCAGCTTCAAGAAGAGAGGCAGGAAGTGCAGCACATGAGAGGGTCACAAACGGACCCTTCCTCCTTGGAGAATTGTTGTGTATTGCCCTTGCAATTAATTCTTTTCCTGTGCCTGTTTCTCCCTGAATCAGGATCGTGGATTTCGAATCGGCAACTGTCTTGATCAATTCAAAAATTTCCTGCATTTTCTTGTTTTTACCAACAAGGTCCTCAAATTGATATGCCCTCATAAGCTGTTTTCTCAAATAAATGTTTTCGAGAAGAAGGCTCTGTCTTTCAACAAGTTTTCCCAGCATCATGCTGATTTCCTCAGGATTGAAGGGCTTTACAATGTAATCATATGCTCCTTCCTTCATTGCAGTAACTGCTGTGTCAACTGTTGCGTAGGCAGTAATAATGATTATGGGAAGATCCTTGTCAATTTTCTTTATTTCCCTCATGGTCTCAATTCCATCCATTCCTGGCATCTTCAAATCCACAAGAGCTGCTGTCCATTTAGCTTTCTTCACCCTTTCAATGGCTTTCTCTCCACTTTCCACACTTTCCACCTCATAACCGTCCTCCCTTAGCCATTCTGAGAGGGAATCCCTCATGGACTCTTCATCATCAACCACTAAAATCCTTATTTTTCTTTTCATTTTAACTCTCTCAATTTAGATTTTAATTTATCTAAACAGGCTTCACAATATTTTTCCCCCTTCAAATCTATCTGTTTTACATTTGCTGAAAAATGCATGACACAATTCTTTAAAGTGCAGTGGGTGAGTCCAAAAAGATGCCCCAATTCATGGAGAATCTCCTTGTAGAACCTTTCAAAAACAATTTCTGGTTCTCCGTAACTCCCTTCTTTAAGCCTGTATATGGAAACAACCCCAGCCTTTCCATCAAGTTGAGCCTCACCAAAAACAAATGTTAGAACAGGAGTGCAAAGATCCAGATCAACTATTCCAAGAATTTTTCGAGATGAGCTCTCATTACCAATCTTTTTTATAACTTCTCCTGATAGATACTGTCCCCTTGCCTTGCTATAGGCATACTCTGGGTTTTCACTGTTAAATCCAATCTTTACTTTTACTCCCAAAAAATTTTCCATCTTTTTCACTGCTCTCTCAACTATTTCCGTGTCAACATCTCCTATAATTAAAATTTCAATATCTTCCAATTTATCCCTGAACTGAAAATAGGGGGAGCCTAATTGTGAATGTTGTCCCTACACCCAAAACAGATGAGACTTTTATCTCCCCTTTATGCCTTGTTATAATTCCATAAACCACAGAAAGTCCAAGCCCTGTTCCCTTTTCCTTTGTTGTAAAGAAAGGCTCGAAAATCTTTGGGATGTTCTCCTCAGGTATTCCAGCACCAGTGTCCGAAAATCTAATCTCTATAATCTTCTCAGAGGGGATAAATGAGCTTTCAATCCTTAAAACACCTCCTTCCTTCATTGCTTCCAATGCATTAATAATTAGATTAATAAATGCCTGCTGGAGCTGGGAAAAATCCGCAAAGGTAAGGGGCAGAGGCTTAAGGCTTTTTTCAACCCTGATCTTCTTTAAAAATATTTGCTTTGAAACAATTGTCAAAGCCTCGTTTATCACAGAATTTATGTCAATCTCCCTGAAAGCTGGTTCCCTCTGTCTTGCGAAATCAAGCAGATTTGATACTATATTTGCACATCTCGAAATTTCCCTCTCCACAACATCGAGATAATGATCGAATTTCTCCATTTCCTTTTTTCCAAGGGTTCTCTTTTCTATCTTTCTCTGCATTAGTTTTACATAGTTCATAACTCCAGCAAGGGGATTATTTATCTCATGGGCAACAGAAGCTGCAAGCCTTCCCATTGAAGCAAGTTTTTCTGACTGGATTAGTTGTTTTTGAGTTTGCTCAAGCTCATAAATAACCTTTTTCAGTTGCAAATTTGAACTTTCAAGTTCTTTGTATAGCTTGACAATTCTATCAGGAGATTCACCAAACTCTATATAAATTTTTTCCAGTTGTTGAAGGAGATAGGGAAGGCACATTTCAATCTCAGCCAATCCCTGGTAAACTGCAACAGCCTTTTCCCTGCAGGTTTCATAACCGCATGCTCCACAATTAAGCTCATCTTCAGGTTTTGTTTTATTAATCTGGGCAAGAATGCTCCTTATTTCCTCTTCTGAGGGTAAGGGAATAATTTTGCTTCTATCAGAAAATGTCCTTCTTAGATTTATATCACTGTAAAACTCATGGTCTATTTTGTTTTTTTCCCTTGTCCTTTCATTGTCCCTTTCTTTTATGTAATTTATTATTCTATCCTTTCTAACAAAAACCGATTCTTTTTTTTCAAGAAACGGTCCATTTATACAACCTTCACAAAATAGAATGTCAACAAATTTTCTTGAAAGAAGCCCTTTTCTTAACTGGGAAAGTATATCCAAACATCTATCTTTACCTTCTGTCACAATTATATCCTTTTCCATAATGTCAGCATTTAAAGCAGCTGTCTTTAAAAGCCCCCCTGAAATTGGAAAACTCCTTCCAATGTTTGGTGTTGGTCCATCGAAATCTAATTCTTTCTCCTTTTTAGGATCTATCCCCTTTTTTGAAAACATCTGAAGAAGCTCTGGAAAGGTTAAAGCTGCATCCATAACTCCAGCAACATTTGGGTCATCAACCTCGTGCTTTTTAGCAAGGCATGGACCTATAAAAACTGCTCTTGCATTCGGGTCATATTTTTTTATAGCCCTTCCAAGGGCAATCA
>JBBIMS010000003.1:5615-12117 GCA_037444285.1 Candidatus Aminicenantota bacterium
GAAGGCTCATGAATTTCAATGTAGCTAACTATTGCTGGGCAGGGAGTTGAAATTATGGTATCTGAATTCATATTCAAAAAAAGATTGCGATATTCTCTTGATATGAGCTCTGCTCCAAAGGCAATTTCCCAGACTTCAGAAAAACCAAGCTTTTTTAGAGAGGAAACTAATTGCCCTGGCTTTATATCCTCAAAAGCTGAAGCAAAGGAAGGTGCAAGGCAGGCAATAACTTTTTTACTCTCAGATAAAAGTTTCTCCACCCTTGGAATATGGGACTCTACCTCCTTTGCTCCTTGGGCACAAACTTTAATACAACTTCCACACTGGATGCATCTTTCTGCTATAACATAAGCCTGTCCTTGCTTTACCATAATTGCCTTTGCAGGACAGTTCCTCACACATGAGTAGCATCTTTTGCATTTTCCTTCTATAGTTGAGACTATTGCCATCTTAAATCAACTGAGATTTAAAAGGCTCCAGCGCCCTTTCCACAATACCTGAATTCATGGCAAAGATCATTCCATAATTGGTCACGGGAACCCCCTTTTCCTTTGCCCTTCCAATGCGTGAAAGAACCTCTCTTCTACTTATCATGCATCCTCCACAATGGATTATGACTTTAAATTTCTCAATATTCTCAGGAAAATCTCTTCCCCGGGAATATTCAATTTCAACTCCTTCACAAATCTTCTTAAGAATATTGGGAATTTTCACTGTTGCAACATCGTCCTCTATGGGATGGTGAGTACAACTTTCAGCAATTAAAACTTTATCCCCATTTTTTAGCCTTTTTACTGCCTCTAATCCTTGATGGAACTCTCTGAGATCTCCTTTGTATCTTGCATAGAGTATTGAAAATGATGTTAACATTATATCTTCCGGAACCAAGCTCTTCACTTTATGGAAAAGCTGAGAATCAGTAATAACAATAGCAGGCTTTTTTGAAAGGGATAAAAGAGCTTTTTCAAGTTCTGTATCCCTTACTACAAGGGTATAGGCATGACTGTCAAGGCATTCCCTTATGGACTGAACCTGTGGAAGTTTTATCCTTCCAACAGGGGTTTCAGGATCTATTGAGACAACAAGAACTACAAGATCATCTTCTTTAACAACTCCGTCGAGAAGTTTCGATGTAGAGCGAATCTCCTTTGCTCTGGAGGAAATCTTTTCCCTCAGCTCATCTATACCAATTTTTTTGAGGGCTGAAACCTCTGAAAAATCAATGTTTCTAACTTTCAAAATCTCTTTTAAAGAGTTTTTGCTACCATTGAGGTCTATTTTGTTCAAAACTGCTATAAATGGTATACCCCTCTTTCTGAATTCTTCAGAAATTCTTTCCTCGTAACTGCCCCATCCAAGTTCTGAATCCAGGACAAGAAGGGCAATGTCAGTCCTTTCTATTACCTTTTCAGTCCTTTTCACTACAATCTCACCAAGCTCTGAAATGTCGTCAAGCCCAGCTGTATCCCATATAACACAGGGTCCTAATGAATGGATTTCCATAGCCTTCTGAACAGGATCCCTTGTTGTTCCAGGGACAGGAGAAACAATGGCTATATCCTGCATGGTTAAAGCATTTATAAGGGAAGATTTGCCGACATTCCTCCTCCCAAAAATTCCAATATTCAATCTTTCGAGAGAATTGCTTCCCATAAAACCTCCTTTCTTTTACTATGTCCAAAACCCTTGCTCACCTCTAAACCCATTGAGGCAATCATTTTTTCAAGACATCTCTTACAGGTTATAATCTCCTCAGTCAGACATCTCTTGTTGGGATAAATCTCATAGTGAATTCTGTAATGGAGAGGAGTCAAATTTGGCATTATAACATTTGCTCCTGCAAGAAGTCCCTTCTCTCTTCCCAATGGGTCAACAGTGGCAAGGGCTGTTGTAGCAGGAAGTAAAATTGACTTCATAACCAGCCTTAAAATTGCCAGTGTTTTAAGAACAAGCTCGGCACTTCCAGGAGCTTTAACAAAAAATAAGGGGGTTTCTGGATGCGGGATAAAAGGGCCTATTCCAGCCATATCAACTTCCATCTCCTTCATGAATAAAATGTCCTCTGCAATACTTTCAAGAGATTGTCCTGGAAGCCCTATCATATTCCCTGCTCCTATCTGGTATCCCAATTCCTTCAAAATCTTTAGGTTTCTTATTCTTTTTTCAAGGGTCATATCAGGGTCAGGATGAAGCTTTTGGTACAAAGAAGAATCAATTGTCTCATGCTTCAGAAGATAACGATCTGCTCCTGCCTCTCTCCATAAAGCATATTCCCATTCTTCCCTTTCACCAAGACAAAGGGTAACAGCAATGTTGAAATTTTCCTTAATTCTTCTTATTATTTCTGCAATTTTTTCCGCAGTATACCACGGATCCTCGCCAGACTGAAGAACAACTGTTTTAAATCCAAGTTCCGATGCTTCCCCTGCAAGTCCTACAATTTCCTCAATCGACATTCTGTATCTCTTTAAACTTCTATTATCCCTTCTAAGCCCACAGTATAAACAATTCCTTTTACAATAGTTGGAAAATTCTATAAGGGCTCTTAAATGAACCTCTTTTCCATCATATTTATCCCTGATTTCCCTCGCTTTCTCAAATAGGTAGGGTGTTTTCTCTGAGGATAGAGAGAGGAGCTCCAGAATATCACTTTTTCTTATAATTCCTTCGTCAACTCTGCGAATTATTTCATAGATAGAGATCTCTTTCTCCATTTTCCACCCTCTTTAGAAGCTTAAAGAACTTTTTCTTTACCGGGTCGGACGAGCTGTTCATAAAAAATTCCATCTGGGTTTCACCAAGTCTCTTGGTTTCTTCCTTTGCATGGTCAACAAGATACTCTTTTAAGGTCAATAGGGCATTGGGAGTGCAAAGATGGTTTATTTCTCCTGGTTTTGCAAGACTCATGAATCTCTCTCCAGTCCTCCCAGACCTGTAGCAAGCTGTGCAAAAAGAAGGGATGAAACCAGAGCTGAGAAGATCGTAAACTATTTCATCGAGGCTTCTTCTATCCTCAATGCTGAATTGCCCTCCTCCGTCCTCTTTTTTGTATCCACCAACCTCTGTGGAGGAAGCAGCTGATATCTGAGATATTCCGAGATGGAAAAGCTCATCCCTCAACTTAGGGCTCTCCCTTGTTGAAAGGATCATTCCAGTATATGGAAGAGAAAGGCGAACAATTGCCACTGCTTTTTTAAAGTCAAGATCATCTACAGGGTAAGGAGGATTGTAGGAGAGGGGTGCTCCCTTTGCAGGTTTTATCCTGGGAAAAGAGATTGTGTGAGGTCCCACATTAAATTCTCTGTCAAGGTAATTGGCATGCTGAATCAAAGCAAGAAGTTCAAATTTCCAGTCATAAAGCCCGAAAAGAAATCCAAGTCCGACATCATCTATACCAGCCTCCATTGCTCTATCAAAGGCTGTTATCCTCCAGTCATAGTCAGATTTTGGTCCAGAAGGATGATAGTATTTATAAATTTCCCTGTGATAGGTTTCCTGAAAAAGTTGATATGTTCCTATTCCTGCTGATTTTAAAATTTTAAACCCTTCCACATCCAGAGGAGCGCAGTTGACATTAACCCTCCTTATTTCCCCTCTTCCATTTTTTGTCTCATAAACCTTTCTTATTATCTCAAACATTCTTTCAGGAGAGATGGAAGGGTCCTCACCAAAAACAAGGAGGAGCCTTTTGTGCCCCATTCCTTCGAGAATCTTAACCTGCTCCTCTATCTCCTCAAGGGAAAGAGTCTTTCTCTCTATTTCTTTATTATCCCTTCTGAAACCGCAGTAAAGACAATTGTTTACACATTTATTTGTAACATAAAGGGGAGCAAAAAGAACGACCCTGTCTCCATAAATTCCCTTTTTCACTTCCCTCGCTGTATGAAAAATCTCTTCAATAAGTTCAGGGTCATAGGTATTTGAAAGTATGGAGATTTCTTCAAGTTCAAGTCCTTTTTTCAATTTCGCTTTTTCGAGGATCTCCCTTACCCTTTGAGAAGATGGTTTTTTTGTTTTTTCGAGGATTTGAAAAATCTCCCCTTCCTTAACAATCTGAAAATTCTCTTTTCTTTTTAACTTCAAAATATTCTCCCCCTTCTCTAAATTAAATTCCCTCCACCCAGCCCTTTAAAATTTCCTCTGCTCTTTTTACATATGAAGGAAATGAAAGGGAAACCTTCTCTGTTAATCCTTCCTCAAGGGTGTATGGGTCATCTACCTCCATCGCCAGGATTCTTATTTCCTCAGGAAGAGGGAAACCAAGTCTTTTCCCAATCTGAAGGGACATGGGAAGTCCAACATAATGAGGAGAAGGGGAAGGAATTTTTTCCAATTCCTCGACCCTTAGCTCCACAACCTTTCCAGGCTCCCTACCCTCCCTTTTTATAGAGTCGAGAATAAGGACTTTTCTATAACCTGTCAAATGATCAAGAAGGGCAAGACCTGATTCAGCGGATTCTACAAAATCTATTTTCCCATTAAATTTTTTACTTACCTCTCTACCTGCAAAAAGACCCACTCCGTCATCCTTCAATATTTCATTTCCCAGGGCAAGGAGCAATATATCATTCTTCACTTTTTTAACACCTTCAATTAAATTCTAACACAAATCTTCAGTTTTTTATCTCCTTTATCTTTTCTCCTTTGCTGTTGTAGATATTTACAACTATGGGGACATGACCCGGGAGAGAATGGGTGCCACAGGCATGGCATGGGTCATAGGCTCTGTAGGTCATTTCAATCATGTTGAGGATGCCCTCTTCTACATTCCCTCCTTTTATTAATGCTTTCGCAGCTTTTTGAATTCCAAGGTTCATTGCAGCAGAGTTGTGCTGGGTAGCAACTATTATGTTGGCTTTTTCGATTATACCATTTTTATCTGTTTTATAATGATGTATTAGAATTCCTCTTGGAGCCTCCACAACGCCAACTCCCTCATCAGGTGTGTTTGTAGGGATTGTTCTTACTTTTGGATCAATTATATCAGGATCATTTGCAAGATTGTGCATATTCTCAGCTGCATATAAAGCTTCTATAAGCCTTGCCCAGTGATAGGCTAAGGTAAAGTGGGCTGGTTTTCCACCAAGAGTTTCATACATTTTCTCGTATTCCTTTTGAGCTAAAGGTGTCGCCATACCTTCTGATGCATTCAAACGAGCAAGGGGAGCAACCCTGTAAACTCCGCTATCTTCTCCATCGACAAATCCTTTCCATCCAACATTTTTCAAGAACGGGAATTTAATATAGCTCCATGGCTCAACATGCTCTCCAATATGATTAAGGTAATCCTGAATCTTAAATCTTGCATATTCTTTTCCAGATGGAGATACAAATCTCAACCAGCCATCATAAAAATTAACCTTGTTGTTTTCATCCACAAGACCACCATAGTAAGTTGTATTATAATAAATATCACCTGTTATAAGATCAACATATTCTTTATTTTTTAATACAACTTCATTGAAAATTGAAAGGGAAAACTGGGCAAACTCTACTCCTGCCTTTGCTACCTCCTTTATTCTTTCAGCCTCATCCCTTTTTATTGGTTTTGCAACACCACCAGGAAGACCAAGGACAGGATGAATTGCTTTCCCGCCCATCATAGTCATAAGTTCCCTCAGTTCTCTTCTTATCTTTATTACCTTTCCTCCGATTTCAAGTCCAACTTTTGCCAGAACACCGAGAATATTCCTTTCTGCCTTTGGAGCCTTAGGACCAACAACAAAATCTGGACCACCAAGATAGTAAAAATGAAGGGTGTGGTCTTCAAACATGAATATTGAGTAGAAAAGTTCCCTTATCTTCTTTGCAGAAACAGGTGGATCAACCTTCCATAGATCGTCCAGTGCTTTTGTTGATGCCATGTGGTGGGCTGTCGGGCAAACACCACAAATTCTCTGGGTAATTCTTGGCATTTCCTCTGCAGGTCTTCCGACACAGAATCTTTCAAACCCTCTTAGTTCAGGAATCTGAAGGTATGCGTTTTTTACATTTCCTGATTCGTCAAGGAAAATTTCGATTTTTCCATGACCTTCAAGCCTTGTTATTGGATCTATTGTTATTCTTTTTTCCATATTTACCTCCTTTTACTTTTTTAAACTTCTCTCCTTTAGTGCTGCCTTTGAAAGGGAAAATCTATAAAATGTTCCCGCAGGGTCAGCAATTGTATTAACGATTCTCTCTATTTCATTTTCGTCATAGGAATCGATTATTGATGCAATTGCAGATACAAACTTTGCTCCTTGGTCATAGACCTGATCAACAGGACCCATACAACCCCTGCAGGGCATATTTCCTTTAATACATCTCTCATCGCACCCACCCCTTGTTACAGGTCCAAGACATATGACTCCCTGAGCAAGAAAACACTTATCAGGATCAAGCTCAATTTCATAAGGTCTGTAGAATCTGTCTATCTTGAGCTTTTCAGGTTTTGTCTTGTTTCTTTCGCATGTATCACAAATAGTCTTGTTGGGAGCGAGAACAGAACCCTTTGGAGGGA
>JBBIMS010000003.1:12127-12344 GCA_037444285.1 Candidatus Aminicenantota bacterium
CCTGTCAGAATTGCATTTATTGCATCGAGGAGAAGTTTTGTGGGAACAGAGCAACCGGGGAGGTAATAATCAACATCAATTACTTGATCAAGGGCATAAACATGGTCAAAGAACTCTGGTAGTGTGAGGGTCCCTTCTGGAACCTCAGTTTTAACCTGGGGTATCACTTTTTGGGGATTCACTGTAGAGAATGTCTCTAAATAAGCGGTATTTAGTA
>JBBIMS010000003.1:12380-18396 GCA_037444285.1 Candidatus Aminicenantota bacterium
GAAATTTGCTAAAGCTGGAATTCCACCAAGATGAGCACAGCTACCGAAAGCAACTATTAACTGGGACTTTTTCCTCAGAAGCTTTACCATCTCTTCCTGCTCAGAAAGTCTTATTGCGCCATTTATAAATGTAACTGCGATCGATCCATCAGGCATATCCTCCACATCTTTTTTCTTTATATCAAGGGCAACTGGCCAGAAAACTACATCAACAGCCTCAACAACCTTTAATATGTCTTCTGCCAGATCCACAACCGCCTCCTCACATCCTCCACAAGATGCACACCAGTAAAAAGCTACCTTTGGTTTACTCATGAGAGACCTCCTTCTTTAAATTTAGAGGACCAAGTTTCTTTATTTGTTCAGTAAATTCATTACAAACATGCTGGAATTTGTCTCCTTCTGCAGCAGAAATCCATTCCAGTCTGAATCTTTCAGATTCAATCCCCAGCTGGGGAAGAATCCTTTTAAGAAGTTTTGCTCTTCTCAATGCCTTAAAATTACCCTCCTGGTAATGACAATCAGAGGGGATGTGACACCCTGAAATCAAAACCCCATCAGCTCCCTCTGCAAAAGCCTTTATTACAAACTGACTATCAACTCTCCCTGAACACATTACTCTTATTGCTCTGACATTGGGAAGATATTTCATTCTTGCAGTCCCTGCAAGATCAGCACCTGTGTATGAGCACCAGTTGCAGAGGAAAGCCACTATCCTCGGTTCAAAATTCCCATTATTTTCTTTCATTATTAGACCTCCTATTTATAAAACACATTTTCCCATTTAAACAGATAGTATCCCTTCAATTTCAGCGAATATTTGCTGATCAGTGAAGTGTTTCTGATATGATGCTCCTGCTGGGCATGCTGCAACACATGTTCCACAACCTTTGCACAGAGCTTCATTTATCTCAGCTCTGTTCTCCTCCTTAATATAACTGATTGCATTGTATGGGCAAAGGGGAATGCATATCTGACAACCAGAGCAAAGCTCTTGAACAATTGTGGCTGTAATTGCTTCTGTCTCAACTTCTCCTTTTTGAGCTAAACTTAATGCCTGAGATGCAGCTGCTCCAGCTTGAGCCACTGTATCAGGGATATCCTTTGGACCTTGGCATGCACCTGCTATAAATATTCCATCAGCAGCAGTTGATACAGGAGCAAGTTTTGGATGCTTTTCAATGAAGAATCCATCCCTTCCAAGACTGCATGTAAAGAGCCTTGAAAGCTCCTTTGCATCAGCCTGGGATTCAATAGCAAGGCAGAGAATAACCATATCAACAGGAATTCTCCTCACAACTCCAATCATTGTGTCTTCAGCTCTCAAAATCAGTTTACCTTCCTCTGATGGATCAAGGGCTGCATCGGTTATTTCAGCAACTTTCCCTCTTACAAAGTTAACTCCTTCCTTCAAAAGTCTGTTGTAGAATTCCTCATAACCTTTTCCAAAGCATCTCATATCAATGTAGAAATTGTAAACCTCGCAATCGTGGATCTTCTCTTTTATCAAATGGGCAAATTTTAGGGCATACATACAGCAAACCCTTGAACAGTATTCATGATACCTTTTGTCCCTGCTTCCAACGCAATGGATAATTCCAATACTTTTTGGAACCTTTCCATCTCTTGTAAGAATCTTACCTCCAGTTGGTCCTGAAGCATTGTTGAGAATTTCAAACTCAAGAGATGTAAAAACATTGGGATATTTTCCATAACCATATTCCCGAAGTTCAAGGGGATTCATCAACTTGAATCCTGTTGCAAGAATTATTGAACCAACCTCAATCTCAACAATTTCATCCTTCATATCATGGTTAATCGCCTTTCTCTGGCATGCTTTTACGCATTCGAGGCATTCTGAGCATATTCCGCATTCAAGACATCTTAGAGCTTCCTGAAGGGCAAGCTCCTGAGTATATCCTAAATTAACTTCATTAAAGTTCTTTATTCTTTCTTTAGGATCTCTTTGAATAATCTTTACTCTCTTTTTCTTTTCAACTTTATCGAGGTTATCAGGTTGAGCTATCTTTTTCTCAGTCCCTGTAAGAGTTCTTCCTTCTTCCATATCCAATCCCATCAAGAATCTGTGAATTGACTCTGAAGCTCTATGACCTGCAGCAATAGCCTCAACAACAGAGGCAGGACCTGAGACAATATCACCTCCAGCAAATATTCCTGGCGCTGAAGTTTCAAGGGTTATTGGGTTAACCTTAATTGTTCCCCAAGATGTAAGCTCAAGCTTTCCTCTTATGAAATCAGTGGCTGGAACCTGTCCAATTGCAGCAATCACATTGTCGCATTCAAGTTTGAATTCAGAACCCTGAATGGGTATGGGTCTTCTCCTTCCTGTATCATCGGGTGGCCCAAGTTCCATTTTTATGCATTCAATTGCACCAACTGTTTTCCCATCCTTTGGAAGAATCTTTGTGGGAGCAGCAAGATACATGAACTTTATTCCTTCAGCCTCAGCCTCTTCAATCTCCTCCGCACTTGCTGGCATCTCTGCCCTTGATCTTCTGTAAAGCACAATAACTTCCTTTGCTCCAAGCCTTATAGCTGTCCTTGCAGAATCCATTGCAACATTTCCACCACCTACAACAACCACTCTGTTCCCTAACCTCGGAGGATTCCCTTTAGCAGTATCTATCAAGAATTCAAGACCTGATAGAACCCCTGCAAGGTCTTCCCCTGGAACATTCATCTTCTGAGTCTTCCAACAACCAATTCCGAGGAAGATAGCCTTATATCCTTTTTTCTTTAACTCCTCAAAATCTGTGATTGGAGAGTTTGTAACAATTTCAACCCCTGCTTTCTTTATAAGCTCAATTTCTTTTTCAACTACATCCTTTGGTAATCTGTGGTCAGGAACTCCATAAGTAAGGATTCCTCCTGGTTTTGCTTCTTTTTCAAAAACAGTAACTTTGTATCCCATTCTTGCAAGGTCATAGGCAACTGTTAATCCTGCAGGACCCGCCCCAACCACTGCAACCTTCTCCTCTTTTGGCTCACCGAGTTTTTCTATTTCAATCTCTTCTGAATGCTGGAGTTCATACTCTGCAGCAAATCTTTTCAGATACTGGATTGCAATCGGTTCATCCACCTCTCCTCTTTTACACTGCCCTTCGCACGGATGGACACAGATCCTTCCACAAATTGCTGGGAAGGGATTTGTCTTTCTTATAAGTTGAATTGCTTCCTTTATCTTTCCTTGAGCAATCAACGCAACATACCCCTGAACATCCTGAGAAATCGGGCATGCATTTTTACAAGCTGCGATTCCCCGCTTTTCAATCAGATAAGCATTGGGAACTGCCTGAGGAAATGGCTTGTAAATAGCTTTCCTCTCTGTCATTCCTTCGAAGAAAGTGTTTGTTCTTACAACAGGACAAACTTTTTCACAATCCCCACATGCTGTGCAATTTTCAAGATCAACATATCTTGCCTTCTTTTCAATTTTTACCTTAAAGTTTCCAACAAATCCACCAACCTCTTTTATTGTGGAAAGGGTCATGAGTTCAATATTTTTATTCTGGGAAATAGAAACAGTCTTTGGAGTTAAAATACATGCTGCACAGTCAAGGGTTGGGAAGGTCTTGTCAAACTTTGCCATATGACCACCAATGTAAGCCTCCTTCTCCACAAGATAAACTTTGTTTCCTGCTTCAGCTATATCCAGAGCAGCTTGAATTCCAGCAATCCCAGCTCCAACAATTAACACATTGGGATTTATCTTGACTGTTTTCTTTTCAAGGGGTTGATGATATGCAACCCTTCTTATTGCTGCAAGAACAAGGGCTTTTGCCTTCTCAGTTGCATCATCCTCATCCTCTGTTACCCAAGAACACTGTTCACGGATATTTGCCATCTGGAAGTAGAAGGGATTTAATCCACCTTCCTCTGTTGCCCTTCTGAATGTATTTTCGTGCATTAGAGGAGAACAGGAAGCAACAACAATCCTGTTAAGGTTAAACTCCTTTATATCTTTCTTTATCAGATCCTGTCCTGGATCTGAACACATGTATTTATAATCCCTTGCAACAACAACATTAAAACCATTCTTTTTTGCGAATTCAGCAACTTCTTCAACCCTGACTTTCCCCGCAATATTTGATCCACAATGACATACATAAACACCTATTCTAATATTCCCATTGGATTTTGCATCCATATGAATCCTCCTATGCTCTTAATATTTTTGATGGTGAAACCATCAAGCTATCAAAACCTAATTTTTTCTTATCAATTCCAAAAGCATAACCAATAACCTGAGTGAAATGCAGTATTGGAATATCCAATTTTTCACCAAATTTTGATGAAACCTTCTTCTGATATACATCAAGGTTAAAATGGCATAGAGGGCATGCAGTTACTATTGCATTGGCTCCTCTTTTCTTTATCTCCTTCAAAAGTATATAAACAAGGCGAAGGCCAACATCCTCAACAGTTCCTGTCAGAGAACCTCCACAGCATCTTGTTTTATAGGGATAATCAACTGCTTCGGCTTGAAGGGCATTCATTATAAGGTCCAAGCTCTGAGGATCATAAGGGTCATCAAAATCTTTATATGGTCTTACAATCTGACATCCGTAATAACTTGCTATCTTCCATCCTCTCAGGGGAACTTTTACATTTTTTGAAATTTCAGAAAGATCAATGTCTCTGAAAAAAAGCTCAAGAGGGTGAAGAACTTCAACATTTCCATTGTAATTAAGCCCGGCTTTTTCCATTGCCTTTTTTATTTTCTCTGAAGGATTCTCCTTGAGAAATTTATTGCTTTTCTTTAAAGTTAAATAGCAACCTGCACAAGGAGCTACAATCTCTTTAAAACCATTCTTTTCAGCAATGGCGAGATTCCTTGCTGATACAGCGATTGCCATATCTCTGTCAACTCCAAAATATGCTGTTGCTCCACAACAATTCCAGTCATTGAGCTCTTTCAGTTTAATATTCAAAATTTTAAAAACCTCAAGGAGAGAATCCTCGTAAGCCTTTGAACTCCCTTTAAGGGAGCATCCGGGATAATAACCATATTCTTTCATGACGCCTCCTTCATTGATTTGTAAAGGGACTTCAGTTCCTCCTTTTTCTCAATCGATTCTTTCTTAAGTCCCATTCTTCCCTTCATGAAGAGGGAGAGTCCGATGGGAGCCATCGACAGGAGTTTGAAGGGATTGGTCTTGAGGAGCATTCTGAGAATAACCCATAACTCCGAGTTTCTTCCCTCATTTGTTATAATATTGGTCATCTCCTTTGCAAGAACAGGAGTTGGAAATCTTTTGGGGAAAATACCTTCCTGAATCGCCATTCTCTTCAGAGAGTACATAACATCTGTAATCCTTATCTCAGCAGGACACATAACTGTGCATGAATAGCAGGAGGAACATATCCATATTGTTACGCTCCTTAAAGCATCTTCTTTGAAACCAGCCTTTATCATTGCCATAAGCTTTCTGGGTGTGTAATCCATGTAGAGGGAAACAGGACAGGTAGAGGAACATGTTCCACACTGGATACACTCAAAAATTTTTTCACATCCTGAAAGTTCTGCCACTGCCTGAGAAAACCCTTTGTCCAATTCTCTCTCATACTTTACTGCTC
Organism: Candidatus Aminicenantota bacterium; assembly: GCA_037444285.1. GTDB lineage: Bacteria > Acidobacteriota > Aminicenantia > JBFLYD01 > JBBIMS01 > JBBIMS01. Next base: position 17,979 of record JBBIMS010000003.1, read on the forward strand.
TTTTTATCTCCATAATTCCTCCATCAATTTTTTTAAATGGATTTAAAAGGAATGAAGGAAGGGTCAGAGTCTTTTTAGCTTGGACTTTGCCGGACATTTAAAAGCTGGAGGTGAAAAGTAAGAAGGAAAGTGAAAGGGGAATATAGTGAAGATAATTGCATTTTTAAAAATTAATACTCTTCCTACCCCCTGCCCTATCATTCCTTTAAATCCATTATTTAAATCCATTTTAAAAATTCAGAATTAAATATATGCAAAAAAAACATACTTGTCAAGTCCTTTGATAAATTTTGCGAAAATGGTGCAAAATGCATCACTTTTTAGTAATTTTTCTTTTATCTTCCGTAAAAAAATTTAACAATTGCAAATTACATCATCTATTGAAAAAGGCAAAATTTAATCACAATTAAGCATAACG
>JBBIMS010000004.1:0-18199 GCA_037444285.1 Candidatus Aminicenantota bacterium
AAATAAGGAGGATACACCTTTCATGAAATTTACACAAGATATTTTACACCACCAAAATAACTTTTAATTTGATTTTTTAGAGTTATTAAAATAAAATTTCTCTCCATGGGTGAAATAAAAGTTGGTCTTGCTCTGAGTGGTGGTGCTGTTCTTGGTTTTTCCCATCTTGGGGTAATAAAAGTTCTTCAGGAAAGAGGGATTAAGATTCATTGTGTTGCAGGGACAAGTGTAGGTTCCCTTGTAGGAGCATTTCTTGCCAGTGGCTACGACTGGAGGAGGATGTGGGAGATCGGAAGGAATCTCTCCTGGAGGGTCTTAGGGAAAGTGGTTTTTCCTAAAAAAGGTTTGATGGATGGTTCCAATATTAAAAAGTTTGTTGAATTGCATCTTGGAAAAAAGGAAATAAAGGATCTTAAAATCCCCTATGCAGCGATTGCAGTTGATATTGAAAGAGGGGAGGAAGTGGTTTTTAAAGAGGGTGATCTCGGGCTTGCTGTTCAGGCAAGCTGTTCAATCCCAGGGATTTTCACACCTGTTGAATGGAAGGGGAGGGTCCTTGTTGATGGAGGTCTTAGAAATATTGTTCCTGTTGATGTTTGTAAAAATTTAGGTTGTGATTTTGTAATTGCAGTGAAGCTCATCCCTGGAACTGAGAACAGAAGGGCGGACAATCTCTTTCAGATTCTTCTCAACACCCATGATATGATTGTAAGAAGAATTGCTGAAAACTCACAAAAGGGAGATGTAGATATTATCCCTGATCTATCAGGTCTGAACTCCTATGACTTCTCTCAGGCAGAGGAGCTATTTAGAAGAGGGGAAGAAGCAGCTAAAAAGGTTCTCCCTTCTATTATGGAAACTCTAAGTCCCTCTATATGGAAAAGAATTAAAAAGAAATTTTTCCCAAAAACTTAATCCTTGAACTTGGTAAGAACATCCTTTACTGCATCTTTGTGAACCATAAAGGATAGCATTTTCAATTTAATATAATCCTCCCTGTAGAAATAATAACCTTCAAATTTTCCCCACCTCGAACTTCTTGCTGAGTCCTTTATCAAAAACCAGTCCCATTTGTCTATTTTAGCATATCCAACAAGATGAACTCCATGGTCATCAGTGGATGTGTTGTTGTAAAATCTGAATTCCCTTGAGCTCTGGTCAATATATTCAGGAGGTATATCAAAGGTTGGAACTATTGCAGAATCTTCAAATCCATTGTACCCCGGCTCTGAGACATCTCCACCTATTGCAATTGTATAACCATTCAAAATTGAATTCTTAATTATCCTGTAGAACTCATCAAGGGGAACATTGTAATAATCCTTGCTATGCCACCAGTTGTCAGGAACCTTGAATTCCCCTTTTGTATAGAAGGGGATCTGGAGGGTAGACATAAAAGAGACATAGTCATCGGGATTGATCTTCAAAAATTCTGAAAGAAAAGTTTTTGGTGTGTATTCAACTCCCTCGTAAACAAATTTTTCCGGAGGCTTTCCCATATATTTGTTCAAAATTACTTTTATATGTTCAACAATTTCCTCTTCATCCCAGTAATTGTTCTCTTTTACAAAATTAAGGAATTTCTCAATCTTTTCAAACATTTCAGAATGGTCATGTCTTCCATCAGGTGATAGGATACCTGGATAAGCTTCAGCAGGCATTGCACCATATTCCCTCATTATCCTTGTAACTGCATCAGACTCAGAGCCCTCACCGAGGAATGTTTTGCCTCTTTCTCTCACAAACCCTTTCGCCTTTTCCAGGTATTCGCAATAAACTGTGAACATCTCAGAAAGCTTAACCTTCTTTCCATGAATTCTATAAACTTCAGACTCAAGAAATGATGTTGTTGAGAAGCTCCAGCATGTTCCCGTGAGATACTGGGCTACTGGCGGAAAATGAAAAGCTTTCTTGAAGACATCAGGAGAAGATGGCTTCTTCACATTGACAAAGTCAAAGCTCAAAACCTTTTTCTCTTCCTTTTTCATTTCTTCTTCCTGTTTCTTTCTTATCTCTGCAGTCAATCTCTCAGCTTCTTCCTTCTTCTTTTTGTTAGCCTCTTCCATCTCCTTTATAACGGGATCCTCATACCTCTTCTTGTAATAAGCCTTATCCTTTTTGAGAACATCTTTACCAGCGCTTCCGTAAAGACCTCCAAAAAGGAAGAAAGAGATTAAAAGAATAGAGAATAACTTTGATAGTTTTAAAACTTTCATTATAGAACCTCCTGAAATAATCAAGTTAATATTAAAGCACCGGAAATAAAAAAATGCAAAACCATGACAGCTTTCCAATTTTGCATTGCCGTCCCTCCTGGTGGTATCATTTAAAAGGAGATTTTTATGAAGATTCTTCCCCTTGCCTCTGACTCTATGGGAGTCAGGAGTATGGCTACTTTTGTTGAGACAAATGGTTTAAAAATTATAATAGACCCTGGTGTTGCCCTCGGACCAATGAGGGATGGGCTTCCACCCCATAAGGAAGAGATAAAAAAGATGAACGAGAATATGGAGAAAATCAAGGATTTTCTGGGAATATCTGATATAGTCATAATCACCCACTATCATTATGACCATTACAACCCAGGGATGGCAGAGTTTCTTAAAGGGAAAATGCTGCTTTTAAAAGATTGGGAAAAAATGATTAACAGGAGTCAGTGGGGAAGGGCATCGAATTTTTTAAGAATATTGAAAGGTATTGATTTGAAGCCAATTTCAGCAGATGGGAAAGATTTTCAATTTTCAGATGTAAATTTGTCCTTTTCCTTTCCTGTCACCCACGGCGTATCTTCAAAGCTCGGATATGTTATAGAGGTTTATATTAAAGAGAATAGCGAATCTTTTCTATTCACCTCGGATGTTCAGGGTCCGTGCAGGGAGGAGCAGATATCATTTATCCTCTCAAAAAAGCCAAATACTATTTACATTGACGGACCCCTCTCCTACCTCTTGGGAAAAGCTTTTGAAATGGATGATCTTAAAATTTCAATAAAAAATCTAAGGAGAATAATGGAGATTGATGAACTGAAGTGTATCATTGTTGACCATCATTTGCTGAGGGATTTGAAATGGAAGGAGCTGATGGAAGAGATAATTGAACTGGGAGAGAAGAGGGGGATTAGAGTTTTAACTGCAGCGGAATTTATCGGGAAGGAAAATCAACTTCTTGAAGCAAGAAGAAAGGAGCTTTACAAAAATTATTAAATCTCCCCCTTTTCTTTAAAAGAATAATAAACACTATCACCAATTATTATGTGATCAAGAACCTCTATCCCCATTATTTTTCCTGCTGATACTATCTTCTTAGTAATCTCCCTATCGTAATCACTGGGAATGGGATCTCCTGAAGGGTGATTGTGGAAGAGGATTATGGAGGAAGCGAGTTCTAAAATTGCATAGTGGAAGATTTCCCTTGGATGAACTATGCTTGCTTGGAGATCTCCTTCAGAAATAATCTTTTCAGCTTTCACATTATTTTTTGTATCGAGGATGAGAATACCAAATTTTTCGTTCTTTGCACCCTTGAGTTTTGGAGAAAGGAAGGAGAAAACATCCCCTGGACCTTTTATCTTTACTTTCTCCCTTCCCTTTGCCCTCATCCCCCTTCTTCCAAGCTCAATTGCAGCAAGAATTGAGGCAGCCTTTGACTTTCCAATACCTTTTATTCTTGAAAGCTCTCTGAAATCCATAGAAAGAAGTTTTTGCAGACCACCAGTTTGGCTTATCAGCCCCTTTGCAAGATCAAGAGCTGAGGACTCCCTTGTCCCTGTTCTTAGCAATATGGCTATGAGTTCAGCATCGGATAGGGAATTTGCTCCATCTCTTTCAAGTCTTTCTCTTGGTCTTTCACTCTCTGGAAGATCTTTTATTTTTGCTTTTTTTAAATCAACCTTATCCATTTAGCATTGAATCTATCTCAGGGAATATCTCCCCTGCCTTCCTTTTGAAAAAGAAATCAGCATAAGAAGTGAGAGGGGTCTCTGAAATGTTTATCTCCACAATTATCCCTCCCCTTTTCTTTGTTAGAAAGGGTAATGATGCAGCAGGGTAGACAATTGAGGATGTTCCAACAACAAACATAACATCTGATGAATTGGAAATTTCCTCAGCCATCTCAATATCCTCAATTGAAAGGGGTTCTCCAAACCATACAACATGGGGTCTGAGAAGGGCTCCGCAATTATCACATTTTGGAGGTATCTCCTTCAAAGGGACCTCTCTATTCTCTTTTACTGTTCCTTCCTTTGTGCACCTTACCTTCCATATATTTCCGTGAAGCTCAACAATATTCTTAGAACCTGCAAGTCTGTGGAGACCATCTATGTTCTGGGTTATAACCCAGAAAGAGGGAAAAATATTCTCCCATTTTGCGATTATTATATGACCCATGTTGGGTTTTGCTCTTCCTATGATCTCCCTCCTCCAGTTGTACCATTCCCAGACAAGGACAGGGTCTTTTGCAAATGCATGGGGAGTCGCAAGTTCCTCTGCCCTGTACTTCTTCCATAGCCCATCCTCACCCCTGAATGTGGGAATACCACTTTCTGCAGAAATTCCAGCGCCAGTCAGGACTGAAACTTTTTTAGCTTTTCTTAAAAGATTGATTAACTCTTCAGGAACCATCCTTATTGGAGGGATTCAAGTTTCTTTAAATCAACTGTGTTGAGGAAATCGTGCAATGTATTTACTTTTTCAATGTTATTTCCTTCAGCTTCCACAATAAATCTGTTCTTCACTATCACTGTCAGGCTTCCTCTTTTCTGAGAAGGATAAAATTCTTCAATAGCAGGGAATCCTTTAATTGTTGTTGTCTTTTTGTAATGTTCCTCATCCTCTTCTTCATAGCCACTTTGAATAAATATTGAAAAGGGAGCGATTATCATGGAATAACCTGCTGAATCAGTTATTTTAAGATTAACCTCAGCCTCGCCAAGGGCGTAGTTAGCCTCTGCATTGGAAATTCCAAATTGTCCGAAGGCAGTCCTTTCTCCCCTCGGGTTTCTCTTCTCCCATCCTTTAATTTCAGGAAGTAACTCTTTTAAAGCTCTAAAGTCCACAGCTTCTATCTTCTCTTTTGTCTCATGCATCTCCTTTGCTGTCTCTTCCATAGCCTTTCCAAATGGTTCCATACTTTTTACTGCTTTCTCCAGTTCCTTTGCTTCTTTTGTCTGTTTTTTACACGATAAAGTGAAGATTAACATCACCCCAACTAAAACTATCAAAATTTTCTTCATAAAAACCTCCTTCCGATAACTTATCATCTTATTTTAGATATGTCAACGAATTGTAATTTTTACTGCAAATGGAAATGTTCTCTAATATTTGTTAAAATAAAAGATGTCAACCAAAGGTGAAAGATTCCTTTTCATAGACCTTTTCAGGGGTCTTGCAATAATTAAAATGATTGAAGGGCATGTCTTCCGTGCCCTTCTCATTCCAACGAGTTCATTCTTTAAAAGCTATTTCATCAATTTTTTGGATGGACTTACAGGTCCTATTTTCCTTTTCATCTCAGGGGTTTCCTTTTCAATAGTCCTTAGAAGACATAAAGAAGATTTCCTTAGCCTGAACAAAAAGTTTTTCACAAGAATCCGAAGGATACTTTTTATAATTTTTGTTGGTTACTGGCTCCATCTCCCCTTCTTCTCTTTCAGAAAAACCCTTTCCTCAAGTGAAGATATGATGAGAGAATTTTTGAAAGCTGACATTCTTCAATGCATCGGTGTGTCCCTTTTGCTCTTGCAATTTCTGTTTTTGATTTTTAGAAAGGAATCCATCTTTAACTGGGTTGTTTTTATGATGGGAATTTTAATTCTATTTTCAACACCCTTTGTTCTTAACTATGATTTTCCCATCTTCCCCCTTGGGATTGAATCTTATTTTAAGCAGTATCCAATTTCTAAAAATTACCTCTCTCCTTACCCCCTCTTCCACTGGTCAGCTTATCTCTTATTTGGATATTTGACTGTATCGATTTTTTTCTCCCTGAATGAAAAGAACAAAGGAAAGCCTTTCCTTTTAGCTCTGGCTATAATGGGGATTCTTTTGTATTTCGTCGGCTCAAAGACAGGAAATTTCTTTTCTAAAATCTATGGAACTTCCTTCGATTTCTGGTATGGCTCACCCAATATATTTTTTATGAGATTGGGTGTATTGTTTACAATCTTTTCTTTAATTTATTTTTTTGAGAGACTATTTGTTCCAATTGCAGGACCTATTAAGATCCTCGGAATAGAATCCCTACATGCCTACTGGCTCCATCTTGTGATTCTCTTTGGCTCTGTTCTCCCAATTCCAACTCTTTTAAAGATTTTTCCCAATAAACTAAGCTTTCTTGAGACTTTCTTTGTATTTTTTGGACTGACAACATTTGTTTATTTCACATCTTACCTCTGGAAAAAGCTAAAAGATAAATCCTCTTATTTTTCAAGAATTGTTTTAAGGGGGGCTGTAGCAATTTTCCTTATAATTTTTTTAATAAGAAAATACTGAAGGTAGATTTATTGGCTTAGAGCCAATTTGACAGCTTGCTTTGCAATTATTTTCAATGGTTCAAAGAGGGGAACAGGGAAAGGATTCCTCTCCATTACAATAGAAACTTCCGTGCAACCAGCAACTATAGCTTTAGCTCCATTCTTAATGAGAATATTACCAGCCTGAATAAGCAATTCCTTTGGCTTTTTTTTGAACCCAGCCTTTATACCATTTATTCCGTAAATTGCCTCCATTACAAGTTTTTCCTGTGTTTTCTCATCAGGGTAAATAATGTTTACATTATCACCAAGAGCCTTTTGCCAGAGACCTGTTTTGAGGGTTCCTGTTGTTGCAAGAATTCCAACTTCCTTTATATTACTTTCTCTAATCTCTTTTGCTGTTTCAGCCAGTAAGTGCAAAAATTTACCCTTAGAAATTTTTGAGAGTTCATCGTAGAAGTAATGGGCAGTATTGCATGGCATAACGATTATATCGGAACCAGCTCTATTTAGAAATTCAACTCCCTCAATAAGATATGGAAGGGGGGATTCTCCTTTGCCCAGGATAAAAGCTGTTCTATCAGGGACTTTTGGATTGTTGTAAATAAAAATTTTTAAATGTTCCTGATCCTTTTTTGCTGGAGTTTCTTTTATCAGGAGTTTAAACAGATGGAAGGTTGCCTCAGGGCCCATGCCGCCAAGGATTCCTATTGTCTTCATTGAAAATCTTTAATGAATTTAATGGCGCCCCCAACCGGATTCGAACCGGTGTTGCCGCCTTGAAAGAGCGGTGTCCTAGTCCCCTAGACGATGGGGGCAACTGACCCGCGCTGGACTCGAACCAGCGACTCCCTGCTTAAAAGGCAGGTGCTCTCCCTCTGAGCTAGCGGGCCTTAAAGTTATTTTATACTTCATTGGAGCGAAAAAGTCAATGGTAAGGATTGTATTTTCAAGCATTTAGCAAAGCTCAAATTTGAAATTTGCTATAGATTAACCTTTATTAAAAAATAAAAAAGGAGGGGCTCAACGCCCCTCCTTTTAACTCTACAAGCAGGCTATTAGAAAGAGTATCTAATTCCGAGTCTTATTGTTCTTGCTCGGTCAATTCCATTAATCTTCTCAAAGTTGCTCCCAGTCCTTGCATACCTTCCTCTAACACCTGCATAGTTGAAGACATTGAATACATCGAGGAGAAGCCCTAACTTTCCGTTGTAGAGAGGAACCTGGGTTTCAAGTCGGATATCGAGATTGTTGTAATTATCAACTCTCCTTGAGCCCCTCGGTTCAGCAAAAATCCATTTTCTACCCTGATAAAGGGAAGGTGTTCTGACAAGCCTCGTATAGGTATTCCCTGACTGATACATATAGTAAGCATTCAACTGGAGGTCAAAGGGTAGTATTCCAAATCGAGGTAGTATCCATGAGCCCTGAATCTTTATCTGATGAGTTGGATCAATGGTTGGAACTCCATCTGAGTATATCTGATAGTTGAGATCCTGATACATTGAGGTAGCACCAGTATTTACACCCCAGCTTGTATCTGCGTTGGACTTGGTCTTTGTGTAGAGGTAAGCTACGAGGAGTTGCCATTTGTCAGAGAATCTCTTGTTGAAAATAAATTCCACAGCCTGATACTTTCTGTAGGGATCCTTATCCAGTAATGTCTGGAGATTGTATGGAACATCATCAATTGTCACTGTCCACTTCCCTGCCTTTGGATTTGTAATTATGTAGAGTTGATCTCCGTAATCTATCTGGTTCCATGCTATGAAGGTTTGACCTGTTAGAGGATCTGTTCCAGTTTTTTGAACAAAGGTTCCTGTTGTAACAGGACCTATCATGTTCTTGTAATTTCTCTGGACGAAGGTTATTCCAATTGATGCATTTTTAAAGATTTCCCTCTCTATACCAGCTGTGATCTCCTCCATGTAGGGATGTTTTATGTTGGGATCCATCCTGAATTTGTTTTCTGAAAGTGGGTCTGTAGCATCCAGAACCCATTTTGAACCATTCCACCAGTATATATTGTAATCCTTATACCTTGGATCCATTTGCATAACTGTTGCTGCAAAGAGAGCCTCGTAATAATGACCATAATGAGCCTTCAGGACTGTCTTTCTGTCTCCAAATAGGTCAAAGGTGAAACCAATTCTTGGAGCAAGTCCAGTTGGTTTGTATATTGTCCCGAGTTCCTTTGGTTTTCCAGGAGCAGGCTCAAGCCAGTATTTCTCTGATTTAGGGAAGAAAGATGAGAAGGGTTCCATTGTGTCAACTATAGCTGCTCTGAATATATCGTATCTAACACCTGCATTTATAGTCAATCTCTTCGAAACTGTCCAGCTGTCTTGAGCAAATAGAGTGTATCTTGAGAGGGAAACATGCTGGTCATAACCTTCCCACTGATAGGCAAGGTATGGTTCTCCTTCGTAAGTGTATATCCATGCTGCCTTTGGAAGACCTGTTTTTGGATCTCCTCCACCAGTGTATCCGAAAAGGGACTGGTTCCAGTCCTTCTCAATTTCAACTCCAAACTTGAAATCGTGGGAACCCTTTATGAAGTTATCTGCATAGTGGGAAAGATGGGCATTAACCTGGTTTCTAAATCTATTTGCCATATACCACCATGGAGAGTTTCCAGTGTTGTATCCAAATTCATCGTAATAGGCTATCGCATCCCTTCCAGATTCAGGCTCAAGATAATAATAGCCCCAGTATCCACCAACTTTTACATCCAGGAAGGTTTTTGGACCAAAAATGTGGGTGTAGTTGAGGTTCCAGGCCCATTCTGGAGATATCTGAGTGACTGTTGCTTCTGCAGCAACATTGTAAGAGGCACGTCTATTAACACCGCAATACTGGTCATGCTCAACAAATCCGGAGAATCTGTTATTTTCATTCATCTGATAAGTTAGCTTTAAGAATCCCCTTGGCTGGTTGTATCTAACCCCTCTTCCTGTTGGATCATTAAATCCTGATGGAAAGTTCTGGGAACGATAGAACTGGGCACCTGCAAAGAACCATAGCTTGTCCTTTATAAATGGACCGCCGAGATGAAGGTTCAGGTCAAAAAGTCCGAATTTTGACTTGTAATAGCCTTTTATGTCCTTGATCAGGGCTGGGTTGGGATTGTAAAGCTCATCTTCCCTGAATTTTCCTAAGTTGTCTGAAATCCATTCCTTATCCTGATAGAGAAATTCATTGTAAGATTCGAAGACATTTCCACCTGACTTTGTAATTGTGTTGAGGATTCCACCTGTAAAAGCCCCATACTCAGCAGGAAGACCAACTCCAAGAACCTGAGCCTCCTGAATCACTTGATAATCCATGAATAACCATGGTGTTCCACCTTCGGGGTCTGAGACATCAACTCCATCAACCTGATAGGCATTGGCACCATCATCAGCTCCGCCGAGGAATTCACCGCTTGGAACTGTTCCAGGAGCCAGTGTAATTATATTTGTCATAAACTGGTTGTTGGGTATATTCCTCAGGAGTTCAGTTGTAACAACAACATTTGCAGCAGGAGCTGATGTTTTTGGATCAACAACTGGAGGTGTTGCAACAACTGTTATCTCCTCAGCAATTTTTGCCATTTCAAGGGTGAAATCAACAACAGCAGTTGCGTTGGCGTGAACAGTTATCTGTTCTTTTTTAACAGTTTTGAACCCCTCAAGCTCTGCTGTTACAGAATAATCTGATCCTACAGGGACAGAAGGAAATCTGAAGAATCCATTGGTATCAGTTACAGTTGTTCTTGCTCCTCCTATGAGTTTTGGGCCAGAAAGGGTCACAGAGACTCCTGGAAGGGGAGCTCCAGATGTGTCATAAACATTGCCCTGAACAATTCCTGTCTCCCTTATCTGAGAGAAAGCAAGGGAGACAGCTAAGATTGAAAGAGAAAAGATTAAAAATCTTTTCATCTTACCTCCTTTTAATATACTCTTTAAAACCTAAAACCCATAGCCCATACATTATAAATTATATCTTTCTTCGCTACTCATCACCTCCTTTTTTAAAATTAAAGGAAAATTTATTTTCCTTTCTCTACTTTGCATCCCAAATTTCCATATCATTTTTCCACAAAAATTATTTATCAAATATCATGCCAGATTTCAAGGGGTGGAAGTTGGCTTCAAGACTGAATTCTTGTTTTTTGAGAATTTGAAAAATGTTCAAATTTTTGAACATGTTCAAAATTTTGAACATTCAGTAGATTTTTCCTCCTGACTGGGTTGAGCTCAGGACACCATTTTCAGCTGAAATTGTGTAGGAGACTCCTTCACTTCCAGTCCATGTTGAGAGATTGAAGGTTCCATTCACGGTAATTTTGTATACTGGGATATTTAGAAATGTTAAAGGGGTTTTAGGTTGACAAACCTCAGGAACTTTTGATGCATAAAGGAAATAGGCATACCCCTTTCCTTTTATGGATGCTGAACCATTCGCCTCAATACAAACAGCGGTTTCCTCATCAACACCAATGCCTTTAGCGGTTGAAGACCAGCCATCCTTTATTATCCTTGCCATAAAAGCCATAAGCCTTCCCATCCTGTCCCTTGTCACAAAATGGCTATCAGTAATTACCTTTTCCATGTAGGGAAAAATAAGAAAATCCCTGTCAAGGGTCATGTATCTATTGTAGGGATCTGCGAGGGCTTCACTGGAGTAGACTGTTCCATTTTTAGCTGAAAATAGGAATTCTCCAAGAATTGCCATTCCTGCAGAGGTTCCTCCAATTGGAACCCCCCTGTCCCTCAAGTAATGAATTGCATCCTCAACAGGTGTTCCCTTCCAGTAACTAACATAGTCATACTGGTCACCACCAGCAATGAAAAGAGCTTCAGCTTTCTTGATTTTGTCCACAACAAAACTTCTACTTGCATCCAGTCTGCTTTTAATTATAATTGTCTCCACTGAATCAACTGTCCCGAGGCTGTAAATGTAAGGGTTGTAAGCATCTGTTCCAGTGCATCTTATAACCACAAAATCTCCACCTCCTGATTTTGAGATCATCCAGCGAAAAGCATCATCCACATCAGCTCCTCCACCCATGAGCATTAAACCAGGAGATGTGTTCCTGATAACATCACCGGAGTTCCCTATCACATAGTATTTGTATGCCCTGAGTCCTATTGGGTTGAACTGAAAGAGAAGGATGGCAAAAACAGAAATCCCCAGTTTCCAATACCTTTTAGCTGTTTTTTGATTCATCCAAAACCTCCAAAATTTTTACGAGGAAATTATATTATCATTTTTTTTAAATGTCAAATTTTTTTCTTTTTTTGAAATTTTTTTTATGTTATAATTTTTTTATGAAAACAGAACTGATTTCTGAAATAGAGAAAATAATAGAGAAGCTACCAAAGAGGAAAAGAAAGCTGGCAGCTTTCCTCACCCAGCAGTGGCAGGAGGTTCCCCTTATATCAATTCAAGAAATTGCAAAAAAGGCAGGCGTCAGCACAGCTACAGTTACAAGATTCGCAAGGGAACTGAATTTTGAGGGTTTTCAGGAGTTTAAAAATCACCTCAAAGAGGAGATCAGGGAGAAACTATCTCCTGTAGAGAAATTTAAACTTGTCAAAGAGAATCTCAAAGGAAGGAGGTCTCTGCTAAAAGTTGCGGAACAGGATATAAAAAACATTAACAAACTTCTAACTTCTATTGACGAGAATACATTTACAGAAGCAATTAGAGAGATTGAAAAAGCAAGAAAAATCTTTACTTTTGGAATGGGGATATCGTCCATCTTTTCCCGAATGTTTGCATATCTTCTAAATCAGATTGAGAAAGAAGCTCACTCCCTGGATGAGGGGGATGCTCCAGTTGAAGAAAAAATAACATCAATCAAGCAGGATGATCTTCTGGTAATATCGTCTTTCCCTCCCTATTCCCGTTATACCCTTGAAATTGCCAGCCTTGCTCGCGATTTAAGAATTAGAATAATTGGAATCACAGATAACAAATTCTCACCGATTTCAAATTTTTCAAAGCTGGTTCTTGTTGTTCCCAGCGAAAACATCCTTTACACAAATTCAGTTTCAGCCTTTTCAGTTCTCATTAATTCAATAGTTACTGAAATTGCCTGGAAGAAAAAGGATAAACTCACAGAAACCGTTCAGCAAAAGGACAGGATTCTCAAAAAATTTTATTATTGAAATATAAAAGGGAGAGGTTTAAATCCTCTCCCTCTTCTATATCACAAATTCTTAGAAGCTGTATCTTATACCCAGTCTGAAAGACCTTCCCTGGTCAATGCTTGTGATTCTGTCAAACTGGGATCCGAGAAAAGCAGGATCAACCCCAGAATAAAACTTTGGATCCCTGAAAATTGTTCTTACATATCTTCCTCTTACTCCTGCATAGTTGAAAACATTAAACATATCAAACATTAAACCAAGTTTGCCTTTGAATAGATTGAATTGGGTCTCAAGGCGAATGTCCAAGTTGTTGTATGGATCCAGTCTTCTTGAGCCCCTTGGCTCGGCAAAGGGTCTTATCCTGCTATTTTTGTGGTAGTAAGGAGAGGTGAAGATGCGGGTATAGGTGTTCCCGGTTTGATAGAAATAATAAGCATTTATCTGAAGATCAAAGGGAAGTATTCCAAACCTTGGTAAAACATATGAACCCTGAACCTTTATTTGATGGGTTGGGTCAACTGTAGGTATCCCATCTGTATTTATCTGATAATTTGGGTTCTCAAAGAAAACTGTATTTCCAGTGTTTGTAGACCAGTCTGTATCCATATTGGATTTTGTCTTGGAATAAACATAGGAAAATATGAGTTGCCATCTATCTGAAAATCGCTTGTTGAAAATTAACTCAAAAGCAGTGTATTCCCTGTAAGGATCTTTATCGAGAAGGACATTTTCCATTCCTGCCTTTGGATTTGTGATTAAGAAATGCTCTTTGCCAGGGTCTAACTGCTCATAAACATTAACCTTTTTGTCGTCCCCTGTTCCCTTTAATCCATCAGGTCCAACATCGAGAACCTCCCTCTGAACAAACTCAGCGTCAGAGACAGCTCCTATCATATTGGTGTAATTTCTGCGAATAAACGCAAATCCAATTGATGCATTTTTGAAAATCTCCCTTTCAATTCCAAATGTTATCTCGTCCATATGGGGATGCTTTATTTTGGGATCAACAGTATATTTCCCTTCAGACCAGGGGTAGAAACCTTCAAGATCTTCGATCCATCTTGTTCCACTCCACCAGAATCTTCTTGAGTCCTTATATCTTGGATCAGCCATCATAAATGATGCGGCGAAGAGAGCCTCATAGTATCTTCCGTAATGGGCTTTGAAAACAGTCTTTTTGTCCCCGAATACATCAAAGGCAAAACCGACCCTTGGAGAGACTCCCGAAGGTTTGTAAATTGTTCCGAGTTCTTTTGGCTTTCCAGAAGAAGGGCTTAGCCAGTAAATCTCAGATTTTGAGAAGAAAGAGGAGAGAGGTGACATTTTGTCAACTATCGCACCTCGGAAAATATCGTATCTGACTCCTGCATTAATTGTAAATCTTTTTGAAAGGGTCCATGAATCCTGGGCAAAGGTTGAAAAGCGGGTAAGGGAAACATGCTGGTCATATCCTTCCCACTGATAGGCAAGATAGGGCATATTACCATAGGTTAGAATCCATGCAGATTTTGGAAGTCCTGTTTTTGAGTCCCCACCACCACTGTATCCGTAAAGGGACTGGTTCCAGTCCTTTTCTATTTCAACTCCAAACTTGAAGTCGTGGGAACCCTTTATGAAGTCATCGGCATAGTGGGAAAGATGGGCATTCACCTGAGTCCTGAATCTGTTGGCCATGTACCACCACATGGAATTCCCGGTGTTAAAACCGAACTCATCCACATAGGCTATCGCATCCCTTCCTGATGCAGGCTCAAGATAATAGTAACCCCAGAACCCTCCAAGTTTTATATCGAGATAAGTTTTTGGACTGAAAATATGGGTATAATTTATATTGAAAACCCATTCAGGAGCCATCTGAGTTACAGTTGCCTCCTTGGCTATATTGTAGGAAGCTCCAACATTTAGACCATTATACTGATCATTCTCTATAAACCCTGAGACTCTATCATTCTGGCTTGGCTGATAAGAAATTTTTAAGAAAAGCCTTGGTTGTTTAAATACCACACCTTGATTGGAAGTGTCTTCAAAGCCTGAAGGGAAATTATTTGATTGATAGTACTGGGTGCCAAAGAAGAAGAATAGTTTTTCCTTTTTTAGAGGACCACCAACATGGATATTGAAGTCTGTAAGTCCTGATTTTGATTTGTAGAAATCTTTTATGTCTGTAATCTTGAAGGGGTTTGGATTGTAAAGTTCCTCTGGCTTAAATTTCTTTAAGTTATCTGATGTCCAATCACTGTCCTGAAACAGGAATTCGCTGTATACTTCGAATTTGTTCCCTCCTGACTTTGTTATTGCATTGAGAACACCTCCTGTAAATCCTCCAAACTCAGCTGAAAGTCCAGAACTTAGAATCTGAACTTCCTGAATTGCCTGGTAATCCATAAAGACCCAAGGAGTTCCACCTTCAGGGTCTGAAGTCTCAAGTCCATCAATCAAATATGAGTTGGCAGAGGAACTTGCTCCTCCAAAGGCATCTGATGAAGGTGTTACTCCGGGGGTAAGCCTTATAATGTTTGTGGTAAATTGGGTGTTGGGAATATTCCTTAGAATATCACTTGTAAATACGATGTTTGAAGGAGGGGATGAGCTCTTTGTGTCAATAACCACAGGAGATTCTAAAAATTTTTCTTCAGCAATTTTCACTGTTTCGAGATTAAAGTTAATCATTTCTTGAGAGTCCGCAGAAACAGGAACTCCTTCCTTTTTAGCGGATGCAAAACCTTCAAGCTGAACTTTTACTGTATAACTGAATCCAGCAGGAATTGATGTAAAATTAAAGAATCCATTTGCATCTGTGAAGGTTTCCTTAGGTTTTTCAAAAATTCTTGGATTCTCAAGAATTACAAAGGCTTTAGGGAGAGGATTTCCTGCTATGTCATAGACATTCCCCTGAACCACTCCTGTCTCTATTGTGAAATTTACAGTTGTCGCAGCATTGGCAAAAACTGAGATCTCCTCCCTTTTCACAAGGGATTGCTCACCGAATTTTAATGAAACAGTATAGCCAGAACCAACAGGAATTAGAGCAAATCTGAAAAAGCCAGAATCATCTGTTAAAGTTTTTCTGGTTCCACCCGTTATCTTTTCTCCATTTAGAAAAACTGAAATCCCTGAAACAGGGTTTCCAGAGCTGTCATTAACAGTCCCCTGAATAGCACCTGTCTCAAAAACTCGAGCGGATGAAAGGGTAAAGTCAACTATTGTGGTGGAGTTGGGATGAACATAAATCTTTCCCTTTTTGAAGGTTTCAAACCCTTCCATTCTGGCTGTTAATTCGTAATCGTATCCAGCAGGAACACCATAAAATCTGTAGAAGCCATTTTCATCTGTAAGAGTCTCCCTTGCTCCTCCAATAAGTTTTGTTCCTGCGAGAACAACAGTCACTCCAGAAAGGGGTTTTCCTTCTGTGTCGTAAACATTCCCTTGAATGACGCCCGATTCTTTTATCTGGGCAAAATTGAGGGAAAAGAAGGTTAAAAGAGTGATTACTATTATTGAGAGATTCCTCATACTAACTCCTTCCAAAATTTTCTAATTTAGCTTAATTAAAAAATTTAACAAAAAATTATGACAATTTCAAATGTATCAAACTTTCGATGCATCTTGACAACCCTCCAGAGATTTTTTAATTATAAAATATGCCAATATATGAGTATAGATGTCTGAGCTGTGGCAAGAAGAGCACAATCATAATTTTGTCTGTCAAGTCGGATTTGGAGGTCAAATGTAAGTTTTGCGGCTCAAAAGAGCTTCAGAAACTTGTCTCTCGAGTGGCAATAAGGCTTTCAGAAGAGAGCAGGTTGGAAAAACTTTCTGATCCATCTTTCTTAAGCGGAATTGATCAGAATGACCCTCGCTCTTTGGCAAAATGGATGAAAAAATTTGGGAAGGAATTTGGGGAGGAGCTTGAGCCTGACTTTGAGGATTCAATAGAAGAAGCGTTGGAAGAAGAAATGAAAGGAAAGGATGAGAATGAAGAAAATGAATAGAGAAGGTGGCTTCTTCCCATTGAAGTTTTAGGATTATTTTTTCAAAATCTAAATTGAGAATTCTCCAGGAAGCTTTGGAAATAGCTTTACCTCAGATACACTTTTTAACCCTGTCAAGAATCTAACCAGCCTCTCAATCCCAATCCCGAATCCTGCAGATGGTGAAAGTCCTTCCTTAGCAATCTCAAGGTAAAATTCAAAACTTTCAATCCTCAGACCCTTCCTCTGGATTTTTGAAACGATTCTTTCATACTTCCATTCCCTTTCTCCACCAGAAAGAGCTTCTCCAAATCCTTCAGGATAGATCAGATCCATATCGGCAAGATAACCTTCTCTCTCTTCCCATTCCCTGTCGTAAAATTCTCGCTCGTGAATTGGGAAGTCAGTAACCCATACAGGAGAGGAGCTCCCCTCAGAAAGAGGTATTTCAAAATCTTTACCAAAAGTTTTGACTGCCTCATCCCACGAAATTCTTGGGAATGGCTTTTTGGGAATGGGAAGTTCCCTTTCGAAAAATTCAAGTTCCTCCTTGCATCTTTCTTTCACACTTCTGATCACATGGATTAAAAGATCTTCTCCTATTTCCATAACCTCTTCTCTCTTCCCCTTTAAAACCTCAAGGTCAAGCTGGGTGAATTCGAGAAGATGCCTTCCTGTGCTTTTTCTCTCAGGAGGCTCAATCCTTACATTTGGAGAAAATGTAAATATTTTCGGTATTGAAAGGACTGAAATCTGTTTATGGAAAATCATACTCTTTGTCAGCTCATAAGGGAATCCGTATATTTCAAGCTTTAATCCTTTCGATGGATCAGCCAGAGGGTCAGTAATTGGTGAGATTATAACAGGAAGGATCTCCACAAAACCTCTTTCCCTCAGGAAAGAAGAAGATGCCCTTATGACCTCACTCATTACCTTTGAAGCGAAAATTCTTTTTTTCAATAAAGAATCTTCCATCATAAAGGGATGTATTTTTTTTAGATCCAAAGTCCTCATTTTTTCCTCCTTTTGATAGATTTATTCTCAAAGGATTTTTAAATGGAATAAAGTGCAGTCGTCCCCCTTAAATCAGGGGGACATTATTGTTATTATTAAGGGAGGAAAGGTTTAATTTTAAATGGAAAGATGGGAAGGAATTTTTTACTATGGAAATAAACTTAATATCCTTACCCATCATAAGAAAATATATTTTTTTAATTGAGATTTGTCAAGTCCATTTTGTTGACATAAATTAAAATAGACTTTATTCTTTAAAGATGAGAAGGATTGAATATTATAAGGCACTCTTAAGAATATTCCTTGATTACAAAAGGAAAAAAACTCACCTCAAATCTTTGCCTGTAAGATTATGGGTTGAACTTGTCTCCACATGCAATCTGAGATGCGTAATGTGTCCCAACAAAGACCTCCCTGAAAATGACAGAGGATTTATGGACTTTGAGATTTTTAAAAAAATTGTTGATGAAGCCAAAGATTTTGTATCAGAGGTAAATCTCTATCATAGGGGAGAATCTCTTCTCCATCCCAGAATAGATGAGATGATTAAATATGCTCAGGAGAAAGGTATCTACACAAAAATTCATACCAATGGGACCCTTCTG
>JBBIMS010000005.1:0-17354 GCA_037444285.1 Candidatus Aminicenantota bacterium
ATAATTATTTTTTTCATGATCAAACCTTAGCTTTACTAAGGATTATCCATACAAAAATTGAGAAAACAATCAGGATCAGGAGGGAAAATAATGAGAAGTAAAAGGAGAAAAGAATGTTTAAAATTCCGACTATTCCAGCTAAAAGGGATAATCCATAAAAAATTCCAGCGGTTTTTCTAACTGAAAAATTGTAAAGAGCCCTGAGCCTTATGGAGATATGGTCCCTGCTACCCTTAAAGGGGGATACCCCTTTGGAAATTCTTGTAAAGAAAAGATATATTGTTTCAAATATAGGAATCCAGAGAACAAAAATTGGAGCAATGAACCCAAATTTGTTCAATTTTGTGTAATCGAGCATTATGGATATTGACGAAAGGATAAATCCCAAAAATAAAGAACCAGAATCTCCCATGAATATCGATGCGGGATTGTAGTTATAATTTAAAAATCCAAGGCAGGCTCCAGAGAATGCCATTGAGATGATTGCGACAGAGTGATTTTCTGTAATAATTGCAATAATAAAGAATATGCTTGAAACCACAAAAGCAACTCCTGCTGAAAGTCCATCCATAACATCTATAAGATTAAAGGCATTTATTATTCCAATCATCCATAAAAATGTTAATGGAATAGATAGATATTCAGGAATGAACCAGAGTTTTATGTAAATTCCACTTTTTATAAGAATATAAACAGCAAGAAACTCTCCTATAATTTTTATCCTTGGAGAGAGTTTGCCAATATCATCTATGAGTCCGAGGGTTGATATTATACTTCCTCCGAAAAGGATTCCCAGAGTTTCCTTGCTAAACTCAAATACAAGAGAAAGGGCAACAAGAAAGGATAAATATATAGCCAATCCACCAAGGTAAGGGATAGGTTCTTTGTGGGTTTTTAGAACTCCATCAGGTTTATCCACTATTCCAAATTTAATTCCAGCATTCCTTGCAACTGGTGTTCCATAAAGGGAGAATAAGAGGGAGAGGATGAAGACAAGAGGGAAAATTAAAACTTCCATCATCCCTTCAAAAATTTTTCGAGAAAATTTGAAAGTTCAGAAATTCTATTTTTATACGAATATTCCTTCCAGTCAAAAAAATTTCCAATGCTTAAATAGCCCCTTTCATCAAATTCTTTGAGCCATTGCTCAATTGTTCCTTTTATTTCTTCCTCATTTCTGCAGATCTTTCCAACTCCAATTTTTTCAAGAAATTTCCCACCCTCATCCTCTCCAACAATAAGGACAGGTTTTCTCGAGCCAATATAGGAGAAAATCTTCCCTTTCATAGGATTTTCAAGGGATTTTTTCTCTTCCTTTACTGAAAAGAAAAGAAGAGCTGTGGAGCTCAACTGAGCCTTTATATTTTCCAAGTAAGGGATGGGTGGATTTATTTCAATAGGAAAATCTTCAAAATCCCTGAACCATTCTTTAATCTCGTAATGATTGTAGGAGAAAAATCTAACATTTATTTTTTCGAGGAGATTCTCCTCCTTCATAATCCTTAAAGCAGTGAGGAAGGGTTTAAAATTCTGGTAAGGATAAAGATGCCCGGTGTATGTGAGAGTAAAATTTTGAGAAGATGGAGCATGGACTCTGTAATCTTCATCATCAAATAAATGGGGGAAAAGAAAAACCTCTTTTCCGTGAATTTTTTTTAACCTTTGAGAGAGAATATCTGAAACAGAAATTATGGAAGAGGCTCTCTTTAGAACTCTCTTCTCAAGAAATTTTTCAAGAATAAATAGGGGGAATGACCTTTTCAAGTAATAATTTTCGCTCCAGAGGTCACCAAATTCAGCAATCCATGGCAAATTAAATTCCCTTGATAGCTTAGATGCAAGAAGATTTGATGGATAGGGAGGCGAGAAGCTAAGAATCAAATGAATTTTTTCCCTTTCTAAGATTCTTCTCCCCTCCTTTAATGCTCTGAAATACCATTTCAAAAATCTATCCTGATAATTGATGAATTTTCTCAAAATCTTTGATTTCTTTAATTGGGATGGGATTGAAAATGATTGAGAGCCTTTAAAAAAAGGAACTCTCTTTATTCTATCTTCACTGATTTCAACAGGAAGCCCCCTTTCAAGATTCAGTCCATCTGCTGAAAGGACATAAACTTCCCATCCTCCCCTCTCAAGATATTTTGATATTTTCGACGCTCTTATGGCTCTCATATTTAAAAAGGGAGGGAAATAAAAGCTTATTAGTAAAATTCTTTTCATTCCAACCCTATAATGGTTTTGTAAACTTTAATTGTCTTTTCTGCAATATTCTCCCATTTCATATCATCGGGAACTTCCCATTCCCCCCTTTCCTGCTGTGCCCATTCCAATGATTCTTTAAGAATCTCTGGAGTTAACTCATGAAAAGTTTTTACCCATTTTTCTCCCAATCTTTTCTTGAGCTCCTCCCCTGTGAACTTTTCAGGTATAAGGACTGGAATGTTGTAGGAGAGAGCAAGAATAATGCTTGAGGAGTTGAAGACCTCTTTCTGGGGCAAAACCATGAGATCCGAACTTTTCATATAGATCTCAACTTCATTATCAGGAACAAATCTAAGAAAAGTCTTTATTCTTGAGTCTCCGGAGGATGCAATTTCAACATCCCTTTTAATTTTATCATTGAAGGGTTTCCCCACAATAAGCAAGAAAATTTTATTATCATCAATGACACGAAAGGAATTTATAAGGCACAAAACATTTTTGTAACTCCTTATCAATCCAAAGTAGAGAATAACTTTACCATTTACAGGGATCACAAGTTTTCCTCTCGCAGATTCCTTTCCCATGGTGTCGGGATAGAAATTTTTATAATGACCTATTGGGATTACAAATCCTTTCTTTCTTTTGAGCTTTTGAAACCTCTCCTTAACCATTAAATCTGCTTTTTCGGATAAACTTATGTAGGCATCAACAAAGGGAACGAATAATTTCCAGAAAATTTCTTCAAAAAAGGGATAATAGTTCTCATGACTCTTCAGGTTATGGACTGTCCAGACAATCCTGCTCCCTTTAATTTTTGAAATAAAAAGAATGAAAAGAAAGTGAGTGCTTCTCAAAATAGCCTTTACTAAATTTGGGTTGCAAAGAAATTTTTCAGGCCAGTGGATGTGGAATATGTCGTAATGATTCTTAAATATTTTCGCAGGGGAATACTCTTCTATAGAGTATCCTGAATTGGCTATATGAGTGTAAAGTAGCCAGTTGTAAGGATTTTCTTCCTTGTTTGAGAAGGCGGGCATTGAAATAATTCTAATTTTTAATCCCTCCTTTCAAGAACCGAATCTTTAAAATCCATGCGACAGCTCTTAGCTTTTCAAAAATAGTTTTATGAAATGGAAAATTTATTGCTCTAAGGCAAATCTGATAAAGGGAGATTCCCTCTCCAAGGAGAAATCTCAATTTTTGATAGGGCCAGTGATTTTTAAGGGATACTTTCTTTTCAAAACCAAATTTCTCAAGGCTCGAATTAAGAACTTTCACCCGGTTCTCATACATTATATATTTCTTCCTTAGATAGGGGATCATGGATTCCTTACTCTCCTTTATTTCCTCTTCCCTGTTCCAGTAATTAGCCCCATGCAACCTGTAAAAAGCAAGAACTTCATCTACGGAATCAATCTTACCAAAAAATGGTGCTAAATCAGCAAGATAGGAATCAGCGCATATTCTAAATTCATCTTCAGGGATTTCCATAACCTTTTCAAGAAAATCCCTTCTGAAACAGTTTGCTGAATTGGGAGGGAACATCCACCAGCCTCCGCTCTTTAAAACCATCTTTTCAATATTACCTCTAAAAAGCCTCGAAGGAATTGGCTTTCCGAAAGGCTTTCCATCAGAAGATATTTGCTGAACTTTGTGGTAAATCATTATTGCATCAGGATTTCTCTTTCCTCTCTCTATTATTTTTGAAATCTTTTCAGGGAACCATACATCATCAGAGTCAAGAAAACAGATCCATTCTCCCTTTGAAACCCTGAATCCAGCATTCATTGCAGAAGCTTGCCCTCCATTCTCTTTAAAGATAGAGATTAATCTATCTCCATAACTTTCAATGATTTTCCTCGATTGATCTGTTGAGCCATCATCCACAACAATAATCTCTTTGTTTTCATAAATTTGACCCAGAGCACTTTCAACAGCTTCTTTCAAAAACCTGTCGTAGTTGTAATTGTTTATAATAACACTTACAAGAGGCTCACCCATTCAAAACTCCTATAAATATTATATTCCACAAAGGGATTAAAAAATAGTGCTTCCTCTTTTCCTGAAGGAATTCACCCTCTCAAATATTAACTCTTTAAGAGTTTTTGAATACTTTAAAAGCTCCTTTCTGCTCCAGGGAAAAACAAAAATTAAAGGAATTGTTAAATATATCAAGATTCCAAAGGTCTCATGGAACAAGGGTAATGAGAGGGAAACAAGCCAGAAAAAGGGGATTGAATATCCCGGTTTTCCAAAATTTTTAAAAAGGAAATAGTGAATAGCTCCATAACTTAGAAAGGCTATAAATTCCCCAAATCCATAGCCGAGCAAACCTGTGTTGGGAATGAGAATAAAGGCAGCGCCGGCAAACAAAATTATATGAACCAAATGAAATAGGGCAACTTCTTTGTTTTTTCCTATTGTGTAAAGAGCTGAAGAATGTAAGGAAAATACTGAATTTACAATGTAGCTCATGGCAATAAATGGGAATATTTGAAGAACTGGAATCCATTTCTCTCCAAAAAATAGATGGATTATCCATTTAGAAGCAATTGAAAATGGAAGGACAAGGGAAAATATTGCAAGGAGTTGAATCCTCATCCCTTCATTTATAACTTCCAGAATCCTTTCCTTCTCCCTTTGCAATTTACCCATAACTGCAATCGAGATTCTCCAAACAACAACCCTCACAAATGTAAGTATTTCTACAATCCTTATTGCAAGAGCAACATATCCAACTCCACTTGCTCCTTCGAATCTTCCCACAATAAGGGGATTGACAAGATTCCTTAACTGCCATATCCATAGAGAAATTGAGTAACTCAGACCATATACAAACATGTTTTTCAAAAGATTCCTTTTGAAATGGAACCTTGGTATATATTTCGCTAAAAAGGATGAAAGGGATACCACAAACAA
Source organism: Candidatus Aminicenantota bacterium (assembly GCA_037444285.1). Taxonomy (GTDB): domain Bacteria; phylum Acidobacteriota; class Aminicenantia; order JBFLYD01; family JBBIMS01; genus JBBIMS01. Next base: position 5,125 of record JBBIMS010000005.1, read on the forward strand.
TTGCTGTGTCCACCACCCTGCAACAGGAGCCCAGACCCCAGCTCCAAGAAAAGCAAGGGGTAAACCAACTAAATAGTAAATAATCTGAGCGAAAAGCTCTATAAGGGCTACTTTCTTATAATCAAGTTCCCTTTCAAGCTTTGAAATCGGGATTAAATTAGCAAGGGAAACTGGATAGCACAGGAAAATTACCATGGCGACTCTATTGAAGCCATCCAGTCTTGTCCATTTTCCGAGTAAAGGAATCAAAGCTTCTGAAAAAATAATTGCTGACAAACTTACTATGATCAAAAATGTAAAAGCAGTGTTGTATTCTTCATCCTCTATTTCCCCTTCCTTTCTGATAAGATAAACATTGATCCCAAACTGAGCCAGATAGTAAATAAAAAGGTAAATCCCCATAGCAGCATTGTAAAGACCGTAGCTGGAAGGTCCTATTAAGCGGGTCAGTAGAATTACACCGAAAAAACTTATTACTATGCTCAAACCCTGACGAAAAAGAAGAAAGGAACCACCAATAAAAACTTTCCTTTTGAGTCCTTCCTTTTCAAACTCCCAAATATTTTTCATTTAGTTCTTTTTAACTCAAGGAAGATTTTCCTTAATTTTTCTGTAATCCTCGACAATTTTTTTGATTATCTCTTCAACTGAAGGTATATCCTTAATCATTCCGGAGATTTGCCCCACTTCAAGCTCTCCCTCCTCTAAGTCTCCATCCCTTATCCCCTTCATTGCCCTTAATTCTCCATGGAGGGAAAGGAGTTCCTCTTCTTTCATTCCTTCTTCTTCAGCTTTTTTTATTTTTAAAGAAAACTGGTTTTTAAGAGCTCTTGTTGGAAGAATTTTACGCATTATAATTACTGTGTCTGTATCTGATGATTCTATTACTTTCCTTTTATAATTTTCATGGGCACAACTTTCCTTTGAAACAGCAAATCTTGTCCCTATCTGAACACCCTCAGCACCGAGGGAAAAGGCTGCAAGCATCCCTCTTCCATCAGCTATTCCTCCTGCTGCAACAACAGGAATCTTTACAGCTGAAACAACCTGCGGAACAAGAACCATTGTGGTAAGCTCATCTTTCCCATTATGTCCTCCTGCTTCATAACCCTCTGCAACAACACAATCAACTCCAGCTGACTCAGCTTTTTTTGCCTGTCTGACATTGGATACAACATGGGCTACCTTTATCCCCTCTTTTTTTAGCCTTTCAGTTGTTATTGTTGGATCCCCTGCTGAAGTAAAAACAATTTTAACACCTTTTCTAATTACTGTTTCAATGTGTTCTCTTGAATATTTAAAGGAAAGGGGTATGTTAACACCCCATGGTTTATCAGTTAATGAATGCATTTCATCAATAGCCCTATCTAAATCATCAGGTCTCATGGAACCTGAACCAAGAAGTCCCAGCCCACCTGCATTTGAGACAGCAGATGCAAGGCGGGGACATGCAACCCATATCATACCACCCTGAATAATTGGATAATCAATAGAAAATAGCTCAGATACCCTTGTCTTTATTCCATTTTTACCCATAGGAAAAATTTTACCCTATTTTAAAGGAATTCCAAAGCTTGACTCAAAGGAATAATAAATTTATAAATTCCAATGATGGAAGAGTTAACCCCATTAATGAAACAGTACAATGAAATAAAGAAGGAATTTCCAGACCCAATCCTTCTATTCAGGCTTGGCGATTTTTACGAAATGTTCGGAGAGGATGCAATTAAAGCTTCAAAAATATTGAACATTGCCCTTACAACAAGGGAAAAGGGTAAAGAAAATCCGATTCCCATGTGTGGTGTTCCCTATCATTCTGTGGATGTTTATATTTCAAGACTCTTAAAAGCTGGTTTCAAAGTTGCTGTTTGTGAGCAGATGGAAGAGCCAGGGCTTTCAAGAGGTCCTGTTAGAAGGGAAGTTACAAAAATTTTAACCCCTGGAACAGCAGTTGAGATTGAGGATGTCCCCTCAGATTTTCTAAGAATATCTTCAATAATGATGGGAAATGACAAAATAGCAGTTTCCTATGTGGATCTCCAAAGCTGGGAGGCAAAGATTTCTGAACTGGATTTCGAAAGTAAGATTAAACTTGAAGACATCGTTGCTCAGATCAATCCAAAGGAGATAATTGTTCCTAAATCCCAGGCAAATGAAATTTCCAATATCCTTTTTTCTGAAAATGGTTTTTCCCTCCTTACTGAACTTGACGATTCCTACTTTGACCCTTTCAAAGGTGAGATATCCCTTAAGAATCATCTTGGAATCTCAAGCCTTGATGGAATAGGTCTTACTGGAAAACCTCTTTTAATTGCAAGCCTTTCTGCTCTATTGCAGTATCTGAAAGAGCTAAGAAGGGATGAACTGAGTTTTCTGAGAAGAATATCCCTTCACACTTTTACTGATTACATGATTCTTGATTCAGTCTGTATTAAGAACCTTGAGTTAGTAAAGAACATAAGGGATGGAGGTAAAGAGGGCTCCCTCTATGGAATTCTCGATATTACAAGGACTTCCATGGGAAGCAGAATTTTAAAAGAATGGATAATCCATCCCCTTCTTTCTAAGGAGGAGATTGAAAAAAGACTTGATGCTGTTGAGGAATTTTTGTCAAATCATTCAAAGAGGAGGGAATTGAGGAAGATTCTTGATGGAATACAGGATCTTGAAAGGCTCCTTTCAAAACTCATTTTAAATGTTGCCAATCCAAGGGATATTATTGCTCTTAAAAATTCAATATCACCTCTTCCCCTGATAAAAAATTTAATTTCTGATTTTAACTGTGAGCTTTTGAAGGAAAAAGTTTCCAGCTGGGATTCCCTTGAAGATGTGAGGGAGAAGATTGAAAGAGCCATTTTAGACGAGCCACCATCAGTGGTTACAGAGGGAGGAATAATAAAAAATGGGTTTGATCCCTCTGTTGATGAGCTGAGAAAACTTTCAAAGGAAGGGAAGGAATTTATTGCAAAACTTGAGAGAAAGGAGAGGGAAAGAACAGGAATAAGTTCCCTAAAAATCAAATACAACAAAGTTTTTGGCTACTCCATTGAGGTGACAAAGCCAAATCTTCATCTTGTTCCTGACGATTATATAAGAAAGCAGACCCTTGTAAATGCTGAAAGATTTATAACCATGGAGCTGAAGGAATGGGAGGAAAAAATTTTAACTGCAGAGGAAAGGGTTAAGGAGCTTGAGTATGAGCTATTTTTGAAAATAAGGGATGAGCTCAGGGGAGAAAGGGAAAGGATTCAGAAAATGGCAAAAGTTATAGCAGAAATCGATTGCCTTTCAACCCTTGCTGAGGTTGCTTTTTTAAGAAAATATTCAAGACCTAAAATTCATGATGGAGATAAAATTTTGATTCAGGATGGAAGACACCCTGTTATAGAGGCTTTAAGGAGCGAAGAACCCTTCATACCCAATGACACTGAGCTTGACTGTGAGGATAATCAAATCTTGATAATAACAGGTCCCAATATGGGTGGAAAGTCCACATATTTAAGACAGGTTGCATTAATCACAATCCTTGCCCAGATGGGTTCCTTTGTCCCTGCAAAATATGCTGAAATAGGTATGGTAGATAGAATTTTCACAAGAATAGGAGCAACAGATTACCTTGTTGCTGGCAAATCAACTTTCTTAGTTGAAATGCACGAAACAGCCTCAATACTTCACAATGCAACAAAAAGGAGTCTTGTTTTACTGGATGAAGTCGGAAGGGGGACATCAACCTTTGATGGAATTTCAATTGCATGGTCAGTGATAGAATTCATCCACGAGAAGATTTTCTGCAGAACCCTCTTTGCAACCCATTACCACGAGCTTACAGAACTAACTCAAACATTAAAGAGAGCGAAAAATTTTCATGTTTCAGTAAAGGAGACAAAGGATGAGGTCATATTTTTGAGAAAGATTAAAGAGGGTCCTTCAGACAGAAGCTTTGGTATTCAGGTCGCAAAACTCGCAGGTTTACCAAAGGATGTAATTTCCAGGGCAAGGGACATTCTTCTTGACTTAGAAAGGAAGGAAAGGGAAGAAATAAGGATAAGAAAGTCAGAAAGGTTTAGAAGAGCGATGGAGCCAAATCAGATTCCCCTTTTCCCTGAAATTTATGAGGATGAAAAAATTAAAAGGATAAAGGAAAAGATAAGATCAATTGACATAAACAAAATAACCCCCCTTCAGGCACTATTGCTTTTGAACGAGATAAAAAACGAATTAGATTAAAGAATACTATCTGAAAAAAATCGCTCATTAATTGGGTGAAATAACCCAATTTTAATGGAGACCTTCTTTTTCCATGACTTTTAATACGATTTTTAAACTCTGGCACACAAATTGCTATAAAAGGGTTGATGCTTTATAATATTCCGATGAGCTGGAGAACAAAAGTTTTAATGATAATTTGTGGGACAGTTATAATCCTTTTTGTATTTGTATCAATTTTTAATCTGGGCATTGTAAACAGTGTTTCAAACTCCCTTTTAAAAGAGAATATTGCTCTCCTTACATCCATAATTGAAAATGCTCTCACCTCTCCCATGATGGAAGGGAAGGTTGAGATGGTTCAAAGAATAATATCCAACATACCCCATAACACTGATATAATCAGTTTTAAAGTTATCTCAAAGGATGGAAAAATATTGAGTGCCTCCTCTCCCCAGGAAATTGGACATGATGCAGGGTTAGAGTTAAAGGAAAGTATAACTGAAGCTCAGGAAAGGGGAATACCTTTCTTCTCCTTCAAGAAAGTCCCTGTCTTTCTTCAGGTAAAAGCCATAAAGAATGAGCCAAGATGCTATGGTTGTCATTCTTCTTCCAACAAGATAAATGGTTTTCTTGCAATTCAGGTTGATTACCAGAAAGCCCAGAATCTTCTTAAAGATAATGTTAAAAGGAGTATTTTTGTACTTTTCCTATCCTTGCTTTTTATGATTCTCCTTATAGCGATTGTCCTTGACAGGCTGGTGAACAGACCAGTTTTCACAATCCTTGAAAAAATGAAAGAGGTGGAGAGGGGGAACCTTGACACAAGGATTGATTTAAAGGGGAAGGATGAAATAGCAACTCTGGCAAAAGGTTTCAATGGAATGGTTGAAAAGCTCAAAAAATCAATAAAGGAAAGAGAGAAAGCCCACCATGAAGATCTTAGAAAGGCTGAGCATCTTGCAACAATTGGAGAACTTGCTGCAGGTTTAGCCCATGAAATAAAAAATCCTCTGACAGGAATAAAAGGAGCAATTGAGGTAATTCTTGAGGAGGAAAGGGGGAAGAACAGAGAGATACTATCTGAAATTCTCAATCAGATAAACAGGACGAGTGATGTTATCCAGAATTTTCTCTCCTATGCAAGACCTAAGGAACCTGTTTTTACAATGACAAGCATACAGAAAATAATTGAAGATAGTATAACAATTTCAAAATATTATGCTCTTGGAAAAAACATTGAGATAGAGAGCATATGTCCTTCAAACATTAAGAATTTTTTTCTTGATCCTGACCAGATTCAGGAAGTCCTTGTAAACTTAATCATTAATTCAATTGATTCAATAGAGAGCAAAGGGAAGATAGAAATAAGGACATGCCCGAGAGAAGATGGTTTGGAAATAAGGGTAAGGGACAATGGAAGAGGGATTAAGGAGGAGATACTTCCTTTTATTTTTAAACCCTTTTTCACCACAAAACCTAAGGGTAGTGGACTCGGTCTTTCCATCTCAAAAAGACTCATTGAAAACCATAAGGGCAATATCACTATAGATAGTAAGGAGGGGAGCGGGACCATTGTTAGAGTTTTTCTACCCTATCTTAACGAAAGGGGTGATGTCATAGAATGAAAAAGAAGAAAATATTAATTGTTGATGACGAGCATCTTATAAGATGGTCCTTTTCAAAAAAATTGGAGAGCTGGGGATATTTTACAGAAACTGCCTCCAATGGAAAAGAAACAATTACTTTAGTGAAAAATTTTAACCCCGATCTTGTCCTTCTCGACTTAAATCTCCCCGATATAAATGGTCTTCATTTACTAAAGGAAATTAAATCACTCTCCCCTTCAATCCCGGTGATTATAATAACTGCATATGGAACAATAGAGCAGGCTGTTCAAGCCATAAGGGACGGAGCATACGATTTTATCACAAAGCCTGTTAATTACGAAAATCTACAGAATACAATAAAAAATGCATTGGAAATAACGACTCTAAAAGAAGAAATAACCTTTTACAGGGAAAAGGAGAAAAAGGAAAGATCCTCTGAAAAGATTGTTGGAGAATCAAAAGCTTTAAAGGACGCGATTGAACTTGCAATGAAAGGAGCAAAAAGTGAAGTTTCTGTAATTTTGCTTGTTGGAGAAAGTGGAACAGGCAAAGAACTTTTTGCAAAATTCATACATTACAATTCAAATAGGGCAAATGGACCATTCGTAGCAATAAATTGCTCTGCAATCCCTGAGAATCTCCTCGAGACCGAGCTGTTCGGGCATGAAAGAGGAGCTTTCACAGATGCAAAGACCCAGAAAAAAGGACTTTTTGAAATAGCTGATGGAGGAACAATATTCCTTGATGAAATTGGAGAAATGCCTCTTTCCCTTCAGAGTAAAATTTTGAGGGTATTTGAGGAAAGTTCATTTAGAAGGATTGGTGGAGTCCAGGATATAAAAGTTGATCTTAGAATAATAGCTGCTTCCAACCAGGATCTTGACAGAGCTTGCGAGGAAGGAAGATTCAGGAGAGATCTTTATTATCGGCTAACTGTATTCCCGATTTTCCTTCCTCCTTTAAGAGAGAGAAAGGAGGACATAATACCTTTAGCAAAACATTTCATTGAAATTTACAATTTAAAATTTAGAAAAAATGTGATGGGAATTTCCAGAGAAGCAGAGGAGATTCTTCTCAAATACAACTGGTATGGCAATGTCAGAGAGCTGAGGAATGTTATCGAGAGAGCAATGATTCTTGAAACCTCCAATATTCTAACACCAACAAACCTCTATTTACCAGCATCCAGGACATATTTTTCAAAAAATGAGATCTTCCAGAAACTTGTCGACTCTGAGGTAAAACTTGAGGAAGTAGAAAAGGCTTTGTTAGAAGAGGCTTTAAGAAAAACTAATGGTAACCAGAAGAGAGCTGCAGATCTTCTCGGAATTGGAAGGGATGCTCTCAGATATAAAATGAAGAAATACAAAATTGAAATAGAGAAATCCAAGAGCAAAGGGTTAAATGGCACTTAAAAGTGGTGAAATAACCCATTCTGACAATCCTGTTGTTTTTTTAACCTCATAAATAGTTAATTTACATTCTGGCATACTTTTTGAATCTAAATTATATATGAGAGAAATGAATTTTTCTATCAAAGATTTGAGAAATTTTTTGAAAGGGAGTTATAATAAATCCAGTATAAGGAGGTTCGAATGAGTCAGAGAAAGTTTCTTTATTCAATTGCTTTAATTGTTTTTTCAGCCATTTCCCTTTGCTTTCTCATCTCGGCTCCACCAAAGGTTTCTGCTCAGGGAGAATATGTAGGAATAGAACAGTGTGCCATGTGCCATGAAGACCTTGTGAAATCCTTCAAGGATTCTATTCACGGAAAGAAAGGTTTTGAACTTCGTTCAGACAAAGCATGTGAGACCTGCCATGGTCCAGCATCCGCCCATGTTGAAGCAGGAGGAGACAAAACAAAGATAAAATCCATAAAGGCTCTATCAACAGAAGAGAAATCAGATATTTGCCTTCAGTGCCACGAAAGAGGAACACAGATGCTGTGGAATGGAGGTACCCATGAGTCAAGGGGACTAAACTGTCTTACTTGCCATTCTGTTCACCATCCAAAAACTGCAAAATCTCAGCTCATTTCAAAGGAACCAGAACTCTGCTTTAATTGTCACAAGAAGAACAAAGCCCAAATTCTTAGAGCATCTCATCACCCCATAAAGGAAGGAAAAATGAACTGCTCCGATTGTCACAATCCCCATGGGACCCAGACTGAAAAACTCATTTCTGCCAACTCAATCCCTGAAAAGTGCTATGAGTGTCATGCTGAAAAGAGAGGACCTTTCCTCTGGGAACATGTTCCAGTTAGAGAAGATTGCTCCAACTGCCATGACCCTCATGGATCAAATCACCAGAAAATGCTGAATGCTAAAATGCCCTTCCTCTGCCAGAGATGCCACTCAGACACAAGACATCCCGGAACCCTTTACGATCAAACCCAGATTGTATCCAACAGGTTATTCAACCGTTCCTGCACCAACTGCCACTCTACAATTCATGGTTCAAATCATCCATCAGGTAAAACATTCTTAAGATAAGGAGGTTTGAAAATGAAAAGAACACTTTTAATATTCTCACTATTTATTTCTCTCATTGCATTTTCAATGGTTATTTTTGCAGAAGAGAAAGAGGAAACAAAAGTTAGTGGTAGGATAGTTACAGGAGCTCAGGACATTCAGGTGGATGCGAAATCCTCAAAGTTTTTTGAGTACAGAGATGTTCCAAAAGGGTTCACTTTTGGAATCTTTGATGTCAATATTGAAAGAGGGAATAGGTATTTCAACTTCAATTTCACAAATTTAAGGCAGAAGGACAGTAGATACAACATAAACTTTGGAGAATATGGAAAGCTGGATGTGAATTTCTTCTGGGATAAAACCCCTCACAGATTCAGTTTTGATGGAAGAACTCTCTATGTTGGTAGAGAAGAGGGCGGAGTTTACTACTATAACTTGTCAGATCAGATTCAGAAAGATGCCCAGAGTGCTCCCAACATTACAGAGACTCGAAAACTCATTTCCAGCTTCCTTACTGGGGCCTATGAGACGGGTCTTGAACTTATAAGAAATAAAGGTGTTCTCAACATAAAATTCAATCCTTCAGTTCCTTTGACTCTACAAGTTAATGCTCAAAGAGAGACAAGGAACGGAACAAGACCCTTCGGTGCATCCTTTGGATTCAATCATGTTGTTGAGGTCCCTGAGCCGATTGATTACAAGACCACCAACATTGATCTAAATGCAGAGTATTCCAAGAAGTGGGGAACAATTGTAGCTGGCTTAGCCTTTTCTAATTTTGAAAATAATTTACAAACTCTTATCTGGGACAACCCCTTCCGACTGACAGACAACCCTGCTGGCTCCTATATTAACGGAGACTCCAGCGCCTTTGGAAGACTGGCGCTCTCTCCCAGCAACTCTGCAAATCAATTTTACTTTAAAGGTTCCTTTAAGCCTTTGAAAAATACAAGAATAAATGGCTCAATCTCCTTTGGAACTTTCACTCAAGATGAGAAACTTCTTCCCTACACAATAAACACTGTCCTTACCTCCTACTACTCCGGGGCTCTGAACTCTCCAAGAGATACAGCAAAGGCAGAAGCTGATGTGACAGCAATTGATCTTAGTTTAAATACAAAAATAGTTAAAAATCTTTACATAAACGCAGGTTACAGTTCTTATGATTTTAAGAACAAAACAGAAGAATTGCATCTCCCTGGCTACACAAGGTTTGACCAAGCGTGGGAGCCAGCTGTTACTGTAGAACCTTACAGCTTTAAGAGATCAAAATACTATGGAGATCTTACTTTCAATTTTTTGAAAGGAGTATCCTTTAAAGCAGGATTCGCATCCTCCAGCATTGAAAGAGAGCTCGGCGAAGAAGATGAAGGGAAAAGTGAGGAAACTCTTTACCATGCCTCAATAGACTCAAATCCAACAGACTGGCTACTTTTAAGGGTCTCCTATTTGAATTCTTCAAGGGAATGGTCTCTTGACGATGTTAAGAAAATCTATCCCACATTCAATTTCAAAAGATACCATGAAGCAACAAGGGAAAAAGAAGGAGTAAACCTTCTTGTCTCAATTTCTCCCTTTGCAAATTTTGATCTCTCAGCCTCCTACATGCAAGGTAAAGAGGACTATACAAAATCCGATTACGGTTTGAGAAATCAAGATTTCAACAATTATTCCCTTGATCTTTCTTATGCTCTTAAAAACGGAAGTTCATTCTATGCCTTTTACTCCAACGAGGTTTACAAAGGAGCTCAGAGGTCAAGACAATCAGGACCAACTTATTCAACAGATCCAAGAGATGACTGGTCTGCAGAATTGAAAGATACAATAGATTCCTATGGTGCGGGAATAAATGCAGTTGTCAAAAAGGACAAAATCAATCTTGACCTTTCCTACATCTACTCAAAAGCAGATGGGACATCTTTTCTTGAATCTCCTCCCGGAAGAACTGCTGGACCTGATCTTGCTGTAAACTTTACAAAGAAGATAGATGCAACAACCCTCCAGAGCATAAGGGCAAAACTCCTCTGGAAGTTGCAACCTCGAGTGACAATGGCAATTGGCTACTGGTATGAGCAGTATGACCTTGAGGACATAACAAGAAATGATCTGAAAGTGGATATGCTTCTAACTGGAATGGCAATTTATCTCGGAGCCCTTGAGCCTTCTTACAAATACCATGTAGGATTCGTGAAATTTATCTATTCCTTCTAAGGATTTTTTCAGGAGATAGGGCAGGGGGTAAACCCCCGGCCCTTTTTTTATCCACCTATCTCTCGCATATCCCTTTTTGTTTCCCCTTTAAAACTTCCCTTTTCTGGTTTCAAAATTACAGCCTTTCTAAATAGTTCCTCTATTTGAGAGTCATCAGCTCCATTCCTGAGGGGGTTTTTTAAATCAATTTCAAAATCATGGGTCAGGCAAGGCCTAAGGAAACCATCATAGGTCAGCCTGAGTCTATTACAACTTTCACAGAAACCGTGGGAAACAGAACTTATTATCCCTACCTTTTTTCCATCCTTAATCTCGATGTATTTGGAAGGCTCACCTGAGCTCAAAGAAATTCTTTTTTCTCCCTTTTTAAGACAAGAAATTCTTTTTAAAATCTCATCCATTGATACAAATCTATTGGAGAAATCCTTCCTTTCTGAAATTGGCATATACTCAATAAATCTTATAATCAGATTTTTCCTAATCCCAAAATCAATAAATTTTTCTATCTCATCATCATTAACTCCTCTTATCACTACAACATTTATCTTTATAGGCTCAAATCCTGAGCTTATTGCAGAATTTATCCCCTTCATAACCTTTTCAAAGGATCTACCATTTGTTATCCTTTTAAATTTTTCTTTATCAAGGGTATCAAGGCTAATGTTTATCCTTCGCAATCCGGCCTTTCTCAGAGTAAAGGCATAATCTTCGAGCAAAGTCCCATTTGTAGTGAGAGAAAGATCTTCAAGCCCTCTTATAGAACTAATATCTTTTACAAGCTCAACAATTCCCTCCCTCAGAAGAGGTTCACCTCCAGTGAGACGGATCTTTTTTATCCCAAGAGAGACAGCTATTCTCGAAATTTTAAAGATCTCTTGATTGGAGAGAAAATCAAAATTTTTAAGTTGATTTGAGTTTTTAGAAATGCAGTATATGCACCTTAGATTGCATCGAGGAGTCACTGAAATTCTCAGATAACTTATTACTCTTCCAAATCTATCTTTCAACATAGTCCCAAGTAAGAATTTTATGGAATAAATTATAAATTATCAAGGTAATCAACAGTTTACATATAAACCAAGATTTTTTGTTAACATCTGTTTCCAGAAAAAAGAGACAAGGGTTGAGTACTTGTGCTGAAGCCATTTTTCTAAATGGTTTCATCTGGCATGCGCCTTGATATCAAAACTCTGGAGGAAAAAAATGGAAAGAGGTCACACATACTTGGAAGTAATTGTTATTTCAACAATAATTTGCATGACAGCTTTTGCTGGACTTGAGATTATCCTTAAGACTACAAATTTAAAAAACAAATCTTCCCTCAATCTCTTTTTGACAGTTTCAGCAGTGGAGAAAATTGAGGAGATTAAGGATATTTTAAAAAGAGGAGATAAGCCTTATCTATTCGAGGATTGCTTAAGGGACCCCTCTACAAAAAGAAAAATTTTTAGAAAATGGGAGCTAAAGGAAAGGGGTGATTTAATTGAAATAAAAGTAGTTTCATTTATAAAGGATAAAAATGGAAGAAAGGTTGAGATTTCAGATTACTACTGGAAAAGGGGAGGGTTTTAATGGAAAAGGGATTTTCTCTAACCGAAACAATAATATCTTTGACCCTCTCTCTTTTCATCCTTCTTTTTACATCTCTATTTGTTGACTTTGTCAGAAAGGAAACTTTACGGGGGAAAGAGGAGATGGAAAATTTACAGGAGTTTTATTCTGGTATTGACAG
>JBBIMS010000005.1:17364-17623 GCA_037444285.1 Candidatus Aminicenantota bacterium
AATAGGTTATGAAATAAAAAGGTGTGGATTGGGTTTGTCCCATTTATGGGAAAAAGAGGATTTCAAAATTTTTCAAGTCCTGGATGATGCCCTTTATTTGAGAAGAGGGGATGGAAAAACCTTTCTATCGGACAAGGCATTGAGAGGAGAGAATAGAATTTTTGTTGATGAGCCTTTTAAATTCAAAGAAGGGAGGGAAATAATAGTTACAGATTTCCTCAAATTCGAGAATAAAAAAATAATAAAGAAAGAAAAAAAT
>JBBIMS010000006.1:0-16695 GCA_037444285.1 Candidatus Aminicenantota bacterium
GGTTGAGGTTATAAGAATTCAAATAATTGGGATCATTGGGTCAGTTTTTCTTCTCTTTCTTGTTATAGAACTTATAAGAAGAGGAAGGCTCAAAATTGAATTTTCCCTTCTATGGTTTTTCATGAGCGTTCTATTTCTTTTTGTTTCAATTTTTAGGGGACTTCTTGATAAGTTCTCCTATATGGTAGGAATAGGTTATCCCCCTTCTGCTCTCTTTTTAATCCTTCTCCTCGGTTTGATAATGATTCTTATCCATTTTTCAACAGTAATATCCAATCTGAAAGAGGCAAAAAAAACTCTTACTCAGAGGATCGGACTCCTTGAAATTGAGATTGAAAGATTGAAAAAGGAGCTTGAAAAATGCAAGGATTGATTTATTTTTCCATATCTTCCCTGATTTTTGTCTCCTCCCAGATCCTCATAAAATATGGAATAAACAGATTAGGTGAAAAACATGGGATTCAGTTCCTGATCTCCTCCTTTACATCACCCTTTGTCCTTTCAGGACTTTTTCTTTCTGGAATTGGCGTCATTGTCTGGCTTTTCATTCTTTCAAAATACCAACTCAGTTATTCTGTCCTAATTCTTTCCATAACATATGTCCTCTTTCTTATCGGATCTCAAATTTTTCTTGGTGAAAGTATATCCCTTCTAAGATGGATAGGAGCTATCCTAATAATTGCAGGAGTTTATATAGTATCAAAATCATGAAGAGATTTTTCCTTTTTTCAATTGCCCTTGCCCTAATTTTTTATTTTTCAGGAATAGGTTTTGACCTCCCTTTTTTGAAGGTTGTCTCTGATGAGGATTCCTATGTGGGAAGAATAGTTGATATGGCTGAAAAGGGGATATGGAATCCCAAATGGTTTTACTATCCCCCTCTTTATTACTATTTTGTTGCAATCACAGCCATTCTCGTAAAGCTTATATCATCAATTTTTATTTATTTTTTTGGGATAAAAGATGTGGTAAAAGGATTACTTTCCAGCTATCCAAATTTTGTTTTATATGCCTTTTGGGGAAGATTTATCTCGGCTTCCTTTGGATTTCTATCCTGCCTTTTAATTTTTAAAATTTTAAAGGAAGAATTCAAAGATGAGTTTTTGTCTCAAATAGCTTTTCTTCTGATGGCAATCTCACCTCCTCTAATACTTCACAGCCACCCTGCAAAGCCTGATTCAATGCAAGTTTTTTTGATTCTAATTTCCTTTTACTTTTCTCTAAAAATTTATAAGGAGGGAGGAGCTCTCAACTCTATCTTAGCTGGAATATTCACTTCCTCTTCCTTTATGACAAAATATTCAGGGGTAGTTATTGGAGGAACTGTTGCTCTTTCGATTTTTTTGAGATTCTTTGAGAAGAAGGACTCCTTTAAAATTTTTTTAAGGAACTCATTTCTTGCCTTCCTCTCCTTTTTAATTTTCATACCAATTTTTTCTCCCTTCACAATTTTCGATTTTCCAACATTCAAGAGAGACTTTATCCTTCAAGCTAAATCTTATCAGATAGATCCATTTATCCTTTCTGAAAATGCATGGTTGAAACAGCTTTTAAACATAAAAAGCCTTCTCGGAATAATCCCTTCAATTCTTTTTATTTATGGCTTCTTTGTTTGTATTAAAAGGACTATTAAAAAGGATTTTCAACATCTTCTCCTCCTCTCCTTCCCAGCTCTTTTTTATATCCAGCTTGGAATTACAAATCAGTGGGTTGAAAGGCATTTTCTTCCTGCTCTTCCATTTTTAATTGTTATATCCTGTATTGGTCTATCATCTCTAATTTCCTTTTTTAAGCTCGAAAAAACCTCCCTTATTAAAGGAGCTTTTATATTTATTTTCTTAATTCAGCCTTTCATTGGCTCTTTGAATTATTTAACCCTCTTCCATCAAAAGGATCCAAGGCATCAGAACCGTGAGTGGGTTGAAATGAACATTCCAGCTGGAATCTATTTTGCCTTTGAGGAGAGGACAGGGCTTTCACCTACAAGATTTGGTCGCCTTTTCTACTCCTTTGGAGAAAGTAATTTTGAGAATTTTTTGGAATCTCCTTTTGAGCTCCTCTTCGTCTCAGAAGGAATTAGAGCCCAGTATATAGAAGGAAGAAAAAAGGAGAGGTTCTCTCGTTATCTAAAGGCATATAGATGGATTGAGGAAAACTCATATCTCATAAGGGTGATAGGAAAGAAAGGTTATGACGAAAAGCCGAAAATTTTCCTTTACAAATTGAAGGGTAAAGCTGAAAATGAAGGCTTAGAGTTTGAGCTGGAAATTGAGGGAGAAAACAGAAGTGCAAACACTTTCTTAGTAATGGTTTCAAAAAGAGTTATTTTTAAAGTAGAACCTCATTCCAGAGTCCATCAAAGGAAAAAATTCAATTTTAAATATGAAAATATTCCAATTTTTGTTTTCACTCCTGTTGATAAAAATGGGAAGGGCAAAGATGAGAGTGGATTCTCTTATAGAATAAATTTAAAAGAAAATGGTAATTTAATATCATTCTTTAAAGGGGAGAGTTTCCCGAACCAACCCTCTTTCTATGTTTCAAAGAAATGAAAAACATTCTTACCTTTGACATTGAAGACTGGCATCATGCCAATTATCCTGGAATGGGAATTCCAGAGACATCACTGGAACATTCCCTTGAGGAAAATGTTTTGACCTTATTAAAATTGTGTAAAAAATATAATGCCAAGGGAACATTCTTTGTCCTTTCCTCAGAAGCTGAAAAGAATCCATCTATTGTAGAGATGATATTGAAGGAAGGACATGAAATTGGCTCCCACGGCTATTCCCATGAGCTTGTTTATAAAATGGAAAGGGAATCTTTTAGTAAAGACCTAAAAAAATCCATTGAGATTTTGAGGGGAATAACAGGCTCTAAACCCCTTAGCTACAGAGCTCCATCCTGGTCTGTCAGAATGGACATGCGATGGTTCTTTGAGTCTTTGAAAGAAGAGGGGATCAAGTTTGACTCAAGCATTTTCCCTTTGAAAACATTCCTCTTTGGAGACCCTGAATCTCCTCTTCATCCCTTTAAAATAGAAGGGATAGTTGAAATTCCAGCCTCAGCTATAAATCTCTTGGGAATTAAAATACCCTTTGGAGGAGGATTTTCCTTTAGATTGTTTCCTTATTTTCTAACGGAGAATTTCATGAAAAGATTGAACAGAAAAGGTATTCCAGCTGTTGTTTATCTTCACCCAAGGGAGATAGACCCCCAACATCCCAGGCTTTCCCTTCCTTTAAGGGAGAGATTCATACATTACTACAATATAAAAAATACCCTTGCAAAACTTGAAAAACTATTGAAGAAATTCCATTTTGTATCAATAGGAGAGTATTTTGGAAATTAAAGGTGTAATTTTTGACCTTGATGGAACTCTGATCGATTCCTATCCTCTTACAACTTTAGCTTTCAAGGAAGTCCTTAAAAAATGGGGGAATATTGAACTTACCGAAGATGAAATTTATCTTTCCTTTGGTCCACCTGAAAAGGTGATTTTCAAAAGATTTGTGGGAGAAGATAAACTTGAGGAATGCTATCTGGACTATGTCAAAATCTTTGAGAAAAATTCAAAGGATATAAAAGTATTTAAAGGAGTAAGGGAGGTTTTAGAAGAATTAAAAAGGTTGGAAATACCATCTGGAATATTCACTGGAAGGGGAAGAGAACTATCTATAAAACTTCTTCAGTTAAAGGAACTCTCTCAATTTTTTAAGGAGATTGTATCCTCTGAGGATGTTCCAAACCCAAAACCTCATCCCGATGGCGTTGAGGAAATTTGCAGGAGATTAGGTCTTAAGCCTTCAAATTGCCTCCATGTAGGTGACTCCTTCATGGATATTAGGGCAGGGAAAGGGGCTGGAGCTATAACTGCTGGAGCTCTATGGGGGACAAGGAATTTAGAAAAGTTAATAAAAGAGGAACCTTTCTTCCTTCTAAATTCTCCAGAAGATATTTTGATGATTATAAAAAAATGAAAAGAGTAAAGGTACTTCCTCCAGAGATTGCAGGTAAAATTGCATCGGGAGAGGTTGTGGAAAGGCCCTACTCTGTTGTGAAGGAACTGGTTGAAAATTCCATTGATGCAGGAGCAAAGAGAATTGAGATTTATCTTGAAAAGGCAGGGAAAAATCTAATAAGGGTTATTGATGATGGCTGGGGAATAAAAAGGGAGGATGTGCCAGTTTGCTTTGAGAGGCATTCAACATCAAAAATTGAAAAGGAGGAGGACCTCTTCATGATCTCAACCTTGGGTTTCAGGGGGGAGGCTCTTCCATCAATTTCAGCTGTTTCAAAGATTACTTTAAAAACAAGGGCACAGGATGAGGAAACTGGAACATTAATAGAAAGGGAAGGAGAAAGAACAATCAATATTTCAGAAATCCCATATCCAAAAGGGACAATGGTTGAGGTAAGGGACCTTTTTTTCAACCTTCCTGTTCGATTGAAATTTTTGAGGTCTGATGAAAGGGAGTTGAAAATTATTGTCCAGTTCATCTACCATCTCTCCCTTAACTATCTCTCCATTTCCTTTCTCCTTTTCCACAATGGTAGGGAGATTCTAAATCTTCCTGAATGTAAATCAATTGATGAGAGGATTTCGGAAATTTATGGAGGAAGCTTTCTTGAATCCCTTACCCCTTTTTATGCAGAATTAAAAAACATAAAAGTTGAAGGATTAATATCCAAATCAGGGAAGGGGATGAAAAGCAGAGATTATCAGGCTCTTTTGATAAATGGAAGACTGACAAAGGAGAGGTCTATCATCCATGCAATCCATGAAGCATATAAAGGATTCATAGAAAAGGACACATATCCATCCTTCTTTCTAATTTTCAAAATCCCCTTCCATGAGCTTGATGTGAATGTCCATCCTTCAAAAGAAGAAGTTAAACTCCGCTCACCATCAGAATTTTACAGAGAGTTTGTGGAGAAAATAAAAGAGACTATCCAACCAAAAAAAGTTGTGTATTTTGTAGAAAATAAACCTTCCACTGTCATGGAAGTTGGAGAAAGGAAAATCACGGAAGAAGCATTTCAGATCTCCCTTTTCAAAGCTGAGGAAAGGGCTAAGATTAGAATTCTTGGTCAGTTCCAGGAAAGCTTTATAGTTGCTGAAAAGGAAGAAGATATTTTGATCATTGACCAACATAATGCCCACGAAAAAATCCTTTTTGAAGAATTCAAAAAAACTAAAGAATTTCCAAAGAGTATGCCAATTTTCCCTGTTATTATAGAACTTTCCGAGCAGCTGATAGATAATCTTGAAAAGAGAAGAGTTGTTCTCGAGGATATGGGATTTGAATTTGAAATCTTCGGTAAAAGGGAGATAAAAATTTCTACATTCCCATCAATTATACCTGAAAACATATTAAAGGAGACTTTTTTATGGTTAATAGAAGGGGAAGATGTTGATCTTGAAAAGGAAAGGGAAAGAGTTCTATCAAAGATTGCTTGCAAGACAGCAATAAAAATAAACCAGAAGCTCTCTTTCTCAGAGATGGAATTTGTTGTTGAAGAACTTTTCAGGACCCAATCTCCTGAATTTTGCCCTCACGGAAGACCAATTTTTTTGAAGATAACAAAGGGTGAAATAGAAAAGGGTTTAAAAAGAAAGTAACTTTAGAAATAAGGACAAAATTAGAAAGGCTTCTTGACTTCTCGAGTTTTATTCTGTTTTGAATTCCCTTTTTATCTCCAGTATCTTATTTCCCATCCCATTCTTTCAGCAAATTTTTTTAGTCTAAATGATGGATTTACTGCAACTGGAAAACCCAACAAGCTCAAAAACTCCCTGTCTTCATAACTATTTCCGTAGCCTTTGCTGGAAGATAAGTCAATGAAAAGTTCCTTTGAGAGGTTCAAGATAATCTCTCTTTTTTTCTTACCGCTTGGGTATGTTATAAGCTCTCCTGTTAATTTCCCATTCCTTGCCTCAAGATAACTTGGAATTATAATATCGAACCCAAGAATTTTAAAATTATCGGCAATAAAATATGGAGCTCCTGTAAGGAGAATTAATTTATATCCTTCCTCCCTTAGACTCTCAATTTCTCTTTTCCCCTCCCTGAAAACCATCTCTTGCACTGAGACGGGAGAAAAGAAGATATGGGCAAGTCTTTCAATCTTTTCAATTTTCTCCCCTCTGTAGTAAAGTTTTGTCGAATAAAAGCTTCCATCTTTTAAAGAACGGACCAAAAATGGGACGAACTTTAAAGGGTTCAATTTCAATCTAAGAATCATCCAGGGCAGAAACCTTCTTTCACCAGAAAATCTTATCAGTGTGCCGTCCAGATCAAATATTGCAGCTTTCATTTCAAATACTTTCTGGCTTCTAAAATTACTGGCAAACCCCTCAGAACACATACAAAAACAGTGGTAATTGCAAGAATAGCACTGAGAAGATGTATCGAGTTTAAGTAAGGAAATAGAGGAATCTTTTTTACCAGGAAGAATTCAATACCCATTGTTGAAAAGGCAAAAGATTTTAAGATGGCGTAAAATGTTCTCATAAAGGGAGACTCCACAACGAATCTTGTAATAGGCTTCTGGTGGATTTCAAAGGGCTTCTTCCCCTTTTTAAAGGCAAAAGCCCTTAGAGTGTTTACAATCTCCCCCCTTGTTATAACAATTAGTGCATACCAAAAACTTGTTATTCGAACAAAAGAAAAATAAATCCAGAAAATATACTCAACAATCCTGTCACCTGTTATATCGTAGAGGGCTCCAAATTCAGTGGAAATTCCCATTCTCCTTGCCACATAACCATCAAGGCAGTCAAGGAGGATTACAAAAATTATTAAAAAAGAAGCGACAAGAAGGGTGAAGAAATTTTCAATCTCAAGAAGGATTACAGTAATGAAAGAAAGTATGATCCTGAATGATGTGATGGCATTTGCCAGATTAAATTTCATAGAGGAAATTTTATAACCTGGCTCCAAAATTATCAAAAGATTCGAGAGATGCTTTCCTTTGGTCGCTGGCTAATGCTAAGATTTACTCAAGTAATAACTTTTACCCATAGAATAAGAAGGGGACAAAGGAGGGTTCCTGCAAGATCGAGAAAGATTCCTTTCTTTATCATTGATGGGAGAGGGACAAGACCTGAACTGTAAACGATTGCATTGGGAGGAGTAGAGACGGGAAGCACAAAAGCAAAGCTTCCTCCCAATGCTGATAAAATTACAGGGACTAAAGGATCAATTCCAAATGCACTGGATATAGAAATGGCTATTGGCACCACGAGATTTACAGCAGCAGTATTTGACATGAATTCTGTTAAAAGAATAGAGAACAGATAAAAAATTATCCCAAGAATTAAAACATTCCCCCCGGGTGAATTCTTTTGTATAAGTTCTCCCATATCCTTTCCAATCCCACTTTTGAAAAAAATATCTCCGAGCGTCAGACCACCGCCAAAGAGAAGAAGTGTTCCCCAGTCAATGGAGAGAGCTTCTTTAAATGGTAATAAAAACTCACCCTTTCTCCAGTCCAATGGAATAAGGACTGTAAGGATTGCACCAATCAATGCAACTGATGATTCGGGGAAGGAGGATTCAAGCCACTGGACAAATTTAGTTTTTCCAAATATGTATCCAGATAACCCAGGGAGAATCCATAATATTACAACAAGAAGAAATATAAAAAGGACTCTCTTTTCCCCCTTTCCGAGTTTATCAGGAACAAACCCTGAGAATTCTTCCTTTTCAAGCTTCCCTTTGAATCCTTTGCCTGAAAGGACAAAATTCATGATTAAGAACATAAAAATTAATCCAGGGAATGCTAAAAGAATCCACTGGAAAAATGAGATACTTTTCGTAGTGAATTTTTCAAGGAATCCTATGGCAATCAAGTTTGGAGGAGTTCCCACAGGAGTTCCTACTCCTCCTATTGAGGAGGCATAAGCGCAGACAAGCATTATGGCAATTCCAAATCTTCTTGCCTCCTTCGCTTCCCAGTTTTTTGAAAGAAGAGTATAAATTCCCCATGCGATGGGATAGATCATTGCTGTGGTAGCAGTGTTACTTATCCACATTGAAAGGAATGTGGCAACTGCTCCAATGGCGAAGATTGTTTTAGATGGTGTATTCACCCATTTTTGAGAAATTATCCAGAAGGCAAATCTTCTGTCAAGACCGTGAAAGGACATTGCCTTTGCAATTACAAAACTACCGAGGAAAAGAAAAATTATTGGATTGGAAAAATTCAAAAAGGCTTCCTTAGGTTCCATGATTCGGAGAATGATTGCAAGAACTGGAATCAGAAGAGCTGAAAAGGGGAGGGGTATACCTTCTGTTACCCATAAAATCACAATTGTGACAAATATTGCAAGGGCTCTGTGGGCAAGTTGATTTGAAGGATAGAAGGGTAAAAAGAGAAAGGCGAAAAAGATTATTGGAGCAAGAATTAATCCGATTCTTTTTCTTAAGGTATATTCCATCTTTTCAAAAATAGAATTATATATTAAAATATTTCTATAAACAAAACTATGGAGGCAAGAAAGACTCTATTAACAATAGCTGGATTTGATCCCACAGGAGGAGCAGGGATAACCCGTGATCTTAAGGTTTTCAATTCCTTAGGCTTTTCGGGAGTTGCATCAATAACCTCAATAGTTGTTCAGGACACCATTGATGTAAGGGCTGTTTATCCTGTTCCCCTCTATCAATTTCAAAAACAACTTCAGACACTGGTTAACGATGTAAAGATTCATGGAGTAAAGATTGGAGTAATTGGGAGCTCAGAAATCATTAACTATTTGAGCGAGTTTCTACAGAAAAATTCTTTCCCCTTTGTTGTGGTCGACCCAATTATAAAATCAGCTAAAGGAAGAGTGTTTTTGAAGGAAAAAGACATAATTATCATGATGGAAAGAATTTTCCCATTTTCAACTGTTATAACTCCCAACATTGATGAGGCTTCAGCGTTTACAGGAAAGAAAATATCAGATGTTAAAGATATGGAAATTTCTGCAATGGAAATATATAGAAAATGTAAGGTTCCAGTTTTGATAAAAGGAGGGCATCTCCAGGGAGAAAGGGTGGATGTTCTTTACGACGGAAAGGGAATTTTCAAGGTAAGAAATGAGGAAATAAGAAAGAACGTTCATGGAACTGGTTGCATACTTTCTTCCGCAATCCTCTGCTATCTTGCAGGAGGTCTTTCTTTGAGGGAATCTGTGAGGAAAGGGAAGGAGTTTGTAACAAATAAAATAAAGGAATCCTTCAGACTGGGGAAGGGACAGTTTATAGCTCCTTAGCCTGAATATTTCAAACTTTACTAAAATAATCTCTGAAACTTTTTCTTTATTTTAGAGGTCATAAAATATAGAGAAATAAATAAGGGACCCCCTTTAAGATAGATTGGGCTGTCATCTGACAGCCCCTTTTAACAAAATCTTTCCATTTTCGTAAAAATTATGGAGGTCATGATGAGGAGAAGATTTTTAGTTTTTATCTTATTCTTGATTACCTTTACGGGTTTCTCCTTTTCAGAAAAGCCTTACAAGCTCCTTGATACTGAAACCTTTTTTGAGATGGAATCATTGGGGAATCCTGAAATTTCTCCTGATGGAAGGCAGATAATCTTTACAAGGACATGGGTTGATAAGATGAATGACCGATACTCCAGTAATCTCTGGATTGTGGATATTGAAGGTAAAAGAGTGAGGGAGCTTACCCATGGAAACTGGAGGGATTTCTCACCTGTCTGGTCTCCTGATGGGAAAAAGATAGCATTCCTTTCTGAAAGGGATGGTTCAACCCAGATTCATGTAATGTGGGTTGACACAAGAGAAGTTGCACAGCTGACTCATCTTGAAAGAGCACCTTCAGAAATTGTATGGTCACCAGATGGGAAAAAACTTGCTTTCACCTATTTTGTTCCTGATGATAAACCAGTGCTTCAGGTGAAATTGCCAAAAAAACCTGAGAAGGCAAAATGGGGAGCACCTGCGGTCATAATAGATAGATTATCATGGAGAGCGGATGGGAGGGGTTTCTTGCCAAAGGGATATACCCATATCTTTACAATCGACGCAGAAGTTGGAGGCACACCAGCTCAGATAACATCAGGGGATTATCCCCACTCATACCCTGTTTTCTCTCCTGATGGAAAAACAATTTATTTCAGTGGAATTAGAAAGCCTGATCCCGAATATCAATTCGGAGATACAGAGATTTACAGCGTAAATCTTGAAACTCTTGAGATAAAGGCTTTAACTGATAGGAAAGGTCCTGACAGAAATCCTGTTGTTTCTCCCGATGGAAAATGGATTGCTTACACAGGTTATGATGAGAAAAATTACACATATCATATTTCGAATCTTTATTTAATGGATAAAGATGGCGGTAGTAAGAGAGTCCTGGCAGAGAATTTGCCAAATTCGCCAACTTCTTACCGATGGGCTCCTGACAGCTCTGGACTCTATTTCCTTCTTGCAGAAAAAGGTGAATCCAACATTTACTTTGTTTCACTGGATGGAAAAATCAAAAAAATAACAAATGGAAAACATTATATTTCTTCCTATTCCATTGCAAAGAATGGTCAAGCGGGTCTTGTAGTGTCAGATTTTTACAACCCTGGATATCTGGCAACTCTTAACATTTCCAAACCACAGCTCATAAAGAAGCTTGTTGATGTTAACGAAGATGTTTTAAAGAATGTTAAACTTGGGGAAGTTGAAGAGTTGTGGTTTAAATCTTCTGATGGACTTGATATACAGGGATGGCTGATCAAACCAGCTGAGTTTGAGAAGGGGAAAAAATACCCTATGGTTCTGTGGATTCACGGAGGTCCATGGGCAATGTATTCAGTAGCTTTTAACTGGGAATGGCAAAATTTTGCAGCTAAGGGTTATGCTGTTCTCTATACGAATCCAAGGGGGAGCACTGGATATGGACAGGATTTTGTAAATGGAATTCAGTATGCCTATCCGGGAAAGGATTACTATGATTTGATGGCAGGAGTTGACAAGGCTCTTTCATTGGGTTTTATTGATGAAAATAATCTGTTTGTTTGCGGCGGAAGTGGAGGAGGAGTTCTGACAGCATGGATTGTTGGACATACAGACAGATTCAGAGCAGCTGTATCCATGAGACCTGTTATAAACTGGCACTCTTTTGTAGGAACAACTGATGGAGCCATGTGGTATCGCCAGTTCAAAAAATATCCCTGGGAAGACCCCATGGAATATGCCCTTCGCTCACCCCTCCACTATGTTGCCAATGTAAAAACTCCCATAATGATAATGACAGGAGAGGCTGATCTAAGGACTCCAATAAGTCAGAGTGAAGAGTATTACAGAGCTTTAAAGATGCTGAAAAAGGAAACCCTTCTTGTCAGAATGCCCGATGAGTATCATGGATGGAGAACCCCATCCCATAGACTCCTACAGCAGCTTTATTTAATGGCATGGTTTGAAAAGTATATGGTTAAGGAGGAAAAGAAATAGATAGGAGCTCAATTATTTGATCCCTCTTCCAAAAACATTAGAGCTTTCAAGTTTTGAGAAATACTCATAAAAAACTTTTGAAATCTCAGAAATTACTAATTCTCCATCCTCATCATTTTTCAAAAAAGTTGTCATTACAGAGATTATATAAGGTCTTTCCTTAAGAATAACTATTCCTGATTCACATCTCACTCCTGGAAGGGAACCTGGTTTTGAAGCCAGTGGAACATTCTCCTTCATTCCCCTTTTGAGATAAGAATCCTTAGGAATAGAAAGGGTTCTGATGATTTCTGTTCTCAGAGGTTCTTTTATCAGATCCCCTTTCCAGATCTTTTCGAGGAGGCTCATCATCTCCAGAGGGGTTGATATATTTTCCTTTCCCTCAATCACTGCCTTTGAATCCATCATTTTTCTGTTCAATCTTGTTCTTTTCAAACCTATTGATTCCATCCTTTTATTTATTGAATCCATTCCAATTCTGTCAATGAGAATGTTTGTGGCTGTATTGTCAGAGAGAACTATCATCAATGTGCACAGATCCTTTATTGAAATGGAAAGGGAAGGCTTTCCAAGATACTGTAAGATACCACTCCCGCCAGCTTTTGTCTCATCTTTAAGTTCAACGAATTCATCAAGATTCAACTTTCCCTCCTCCACCTGCTTGAAAGCCTCAGCAAGTATAGCAATTTTTATTGAACTTGCCTGAGGAAAGATTTCGTTTTCATTAAGAAAAAATGTTTCTCCCCTTTTTAAATCTTTTACTGCCAACCCCATAATCCCATCGAGCCTTTGAGAGATTTCCTCAACCTTCCTTTTTACCTTTAATTTTAAAAGCTCTTCCTTTTCACTGTAGAGAAAGGATAAACTAAGAAATAGCAGAAAGATAAAATTGAGTGCTCTTCTCATTTTTAAATTTCAAATAAGAATTTTTCAAAATTTTTGACAAAAAACTTCTTTCCTTTTTTAACTATTTCATGCCCCTCCCTTTCAAGGAGTTCCTTCTGTCTTTCCGCTCCACCTGGGAATTTCTCGTTCAACTCACCTTTACTTTTAATTGTCCTCCACCAGGGTGTTATTTCTCCGCTTCCTTCAATCCTCGCTTCCTCAGCTGCATGAGCTGAAATCCATGCGAAAATTCCAGTTGTTATAGGACATCCAATTGTAGCTCCATGCTTTTTTGCAAGAATCTCCCGTATTTTATTTGTTGTTATTATTTTCCCTTCGGGAACAATTCTCATTATTTCATCCACCTCCTTTGGAGCAGGTATAACCACTGTCCCCTCACCCCATCTTTTTGAAAGTCTGCCCTCAATTTCCACTACCTTTGGAAGACCCTGGCTATCCTCAAGCTTTTCCCTCCAGCTCTTTCTCCTTTTCATATTTACTCCTTCAGGTATTTCTCAAGCCATCCGAGGACTTCTTTCCACCATACTTCAGCATTCTTTGGTTTCGAAATAAAGTGGTCCTCGTCAGGGAAATAAACCAGTTTTGATGGAACACCCTTCCTCTGTAAAGTAGTATAAAACTGGAGCCCTTCTGTAACAGGCACTCTGTAGTCAAGCTCTCCATGAGAGACAAGGGTTGGTATTTTAAAATTATGGGCATATCTGTGGGGGGAGAATTTTTCGTAGAGCTTTCTGTTTGTCCATGGAGTTCCTTTAAACTCCCATTCAGGGAACCAGAGTTCTTCAGTTGCTCCATACATGCTTTCAAGATTGTAAACACCTGCGTGGGATATGAGACATTTAAAAATATCTGTGTGCCCCGCAATCCAGTTGATCATGTATCCGCCGTATGATGCTCCTGCAGCAGCAATTCTTTTTTTGTCTATAAAGGGAAATTTTGAAGCAAATTCAACACCTTTCATTATATCTTCAAAAGGAGCTCCTCCCCAGTCTCCTGAAATATCATCAGTAAACTTCTGTCCGTATCCCGTGCTACCTGTAAAGTTTATCATAATAACAACATAGCCAGGTGAGGCAAACATCTGGGCATTCCATCGGAAATGGAATGAATCAGACCATGAACCCTGAGGACCGCCATGAATGAGAAAAACAGCAGGATATTTTCTGCCGGGATCAAATTTTGGAGGTTTAACCATGAGGGCATGGACCATTCTTCCCTTTGCTCCCTTGAACCAGAACTCCTCCACTGGATTCATCTCTATTCCCATAAGTAATTCATCATTTACATGGGTTAGTTGAGATGGTTCTTTCCCCTCCTCCCAGGAGAAAACTTCAGGAGGTTTATTTATGCTTTGTTTGATAAAATAAAATTTATCTTTTGGAGAAATTCTTATCTGTGAAAGGAAAACCTTATCCAGCAATTTCTCTACCGTTCCTGTCAGATTTACACGGAAGAGGGGCTTATAACCTTTATCTTCTGCAGTAAAATAAATGCTTTTAGAATCAAAAGCCCATAAGACTTCATCTACGGATCTGTCCAGATTTTCTGTGAGAGGGAGAAGTTTTTCTGTCGCTCTATCATAAATAATCAATCTTTCTCTATCAGCCTCGAAACCTGGCCTTTCCATTGAGCGAAAGGCTATGAATTTCCCATCAGGAGAATATAAAGGCTGGTTATCATTCCCTTTCCCCTTGCTTATTCTCTTTGGTTTCCCACCCTCAACCGATACTACAAAAACATCATTGTTAGTGGATATGGCAACAACAGGGTCAGTATTCATTGTAAAAGCAATTTCCTTTGAATCGGGAGAGAAAGAATAATCTGGGTTTCCACCAAGGGCAATGGGAGGTGCATCGTAATTTCCTTCAATCAAATCTTTAACTTCTCCTCCATCAGAATTCATTATAAAAATATGATTTCTCTTCTCATCTCTCCAGCTATTCCAGTGCCTAAAAAGTAATCCATCGTATATTCTAACTTTGAGCTTACTTTTTTCCTTCGCTTCTTCCTTTTCCTTGTTGCATTTATTGTCTTTACAATCAGGATAAGTTTCTGAGACAAAGGCTATTTTTTTGCCATCAGGAGAGATTGAAAAAGAAGAGACTCCAAAATAAATATCAGAAATCTTTAAAGGTTCTCCACCACCCAGTTTAATCTTATAAATTTGAGGGGAGGACTCTCTAACAGATATGAAGTAAAGCTCTTTCCCATCCGGACTCCATCTCGGATGGAAATCAGATTTTGGATTCCTTGTTATTTGAATGTTTTCTCCATCTTCAGTAAGAACCCATATGTCGGAGTTGGAAGTGTTATTCTCCTTTGAAAGATATGTGACAACATAGGCAAGATACCTTCCATCAGGGGATATTTGTGGATCTGAGACTCTTCCAATTTTGATGAAATCATCAAAGGTTAAAACCCTTTTTTCAGAATAAGAGAAAGATAAAAATAGAAGAAGAGTGGAAGCGAAAATTAAAAGTCTTTTCATGGCATCCTCCTTTTATTTTTTAGGTGCAAGGGATAGAATCTTTTTGATTAAATTCTCATCATCAGGGAATTGACCAACTTTGGCTAATCTTGGTAGAAGAATCGCCCAGTTATAATCCATTGAGAAAACTTTTTTGAAAAGTGGTAAGCTCTCTTCAACCTTACCGGAAGAGGCAAGGGTAACAGCTGGCCAGAATATCATCTCAGGATTTTCAGGATAAAGCTCCATTCCTTTAGTATATTCTTTAAGAGCTTCCTCTATCTTATTCTGAGCGAGATACTCATCCCCTGCATTCATGAAGTTGTAAGCTTTTGCAAGCTTTATAAGCCTTCTAAGTTCCTTTAAAGGCTCAGGATGATCCTCAACTCTCAAATCATAAAGCCTGTCCTTCCACCATACACCTGAACTCTTTCCCTTTACAACAATTATTGCTGCTGATTGTTTCCCCCTTATGTCTCCACCTTCTTTCTCTGCTGCCTCAAGGGCAGCCATGAGTCTGTCAACAAGCTCACCTTTTGTGTGTTCAAAGGCATAAGCCATTACCTTCCAAACTGTGTTTTTGAGCATTAAATTAGCCTGACAGGAATAATACTTTCCCACATAGTGTCCTGCTTCAGGGATGCATTTACTTCCAGTGTGAACAGCTACCCTTCCCTTTGCATCAATCATTGCAACTTGCCGAACAGCCTCGTTGCTGTCTGCTTTTAAAAGAGCTGATAGAGCCTCTTCAGCACTTTTACCAGCCCTCATAAGCTCAAGTCCGAGGGGACCGTATGAGACTTCTACAAAGGATTGGGTTGCGACTGCACCAATTCCAGCCTCAACCCATGGAACAATTGAGCCCACAGAGAACCAGTGGGATTGAACTGCTACTCCAAGCTGTCCTGTCTCAGGATCATAAGCAACAATTGAGTAAGTATGGGCGGGTCTTAAGACTTCTCCCATAATAATCGAAGGAATCAAAGCTAAAATTAAAATAAAAATCCTTTCTCTCATCTTTCACTCCTCGTTTGCAATGATAGCAGATAGAGAGTTTATTTTCAATTGTGTTTTGGAGTTATAAAAATTTTAAAGACAAGGGTTTTTACAAAACAATAAGGAGAGTATGACTTTTTCAATTTTCAGCTCTTCCTTTCCCATGAAGATTTATTTAAATTTTGAGAAGTGTTTATCAATTTCTGGCCTTAGTTCTATTCCCACCCTTTCAAAACAATTTAGAAGCTCCTCATAAGCTCCTCTCCCTCCGAGAAAGTCCCAGAATTCTTCTGCAACTTTCAATTCATTCTCCAGATCTAACATTCCTTTAAGCGTCCACCTTTCATAAGGTTTGGGCTCATAGGGATTGTAGGGAATTGCAATATAGGAATTAATTCTCGCAAAGGGATGTTTTGCTAAATAAATCGCTACCCATTCTAACAATGTTCTTTTAAAATCTTTAAAATTGCTGATATTTGGCTTTGCAGTCTTTATGTCGAACAAATTCACGGTTCCATCATGGCCCTCAACAAATAAGTCTACCTTTACAATTTTTAATTTGTTCATTTTCCCTTTTGTACAAACATTTCTTATTCTTTCAATCTCTTCTTTTTTATTTGGATTCTTTCCTATCGTGAGTTCATTCATAATATGCTGAATTTCTATTTGTGCTTCCTCACTTATTGTATCGCCTATTTCAAATTGTCTTTGGGCATTGGCAAAGTTTAGCTTAGCCAATGTTTCAGCCACTGGTTCAAAAATAGAAGTGCCAAAGGTAGTATTTAATGAATGAATAAATGAGAACAAAGCCATCCTATCACGCCCAAGCAAACGATAATGAAAAGGCATATTACTTGTTTCTGGTTTGTAT
>JBBIMS010000007.1:0-9184 GCA_037444285.1 Candidatus Aminicenantota bacterium
GAAGATTCTCTTTAATTTCAACATTACTTTTGAAAATTTCCTCAATCAAATTTCTAATTATTTTTGGAGAAATCGACCTGATCCTTTCATAAACAGGAATTACGCCTCTTCTTTCTGAATTATCAAAAATTTTGAATTCAGGATTTTCCATTAACCATCCCTTCTGACTGTATTTTACCTTGCCATAAAAGGAGTAGGTCATTCCTCTTTTCAAATTGGGAAGAAGAAATGGTTGATTGAACCATATTGCCCGAAACCTTGTAATTCCTGTATCCACCAGTGCTTCAATTATATTGACCCTCTTCCTGAAAGTTGTGAAGGAATGCAAAGAGATTATTTTGCCACTTGTAAAAACTTTTTGATTAGCTAAACCTTCAAAGGATTGAACCCTTTCCCTTCTATCCTCATAACGGAATGGGAAATAATAAAGGATGTCTTTTACACATTCAATTCCTTCCCTTTTAAGAATTTCAGCTCTTTTCTTTCCAACTCCCTTTACATACTTTATCTGGGTAAAGAGGTTAAGATTCCCCATATCAGTAGTAAAGGGCAATCCTCCCCTTCTCAACCCTTATCTTTCTGATCCCGTAGGGAAGGTAGAACCAGCTCTCAATATCCTTTGGTTCCTCTCCCCTTGTTTTGTAATAGAGGTTCAAGAGTGTTGTAAGAAAATTTGGTGGAAAAGTTGCCTTGTTTATTGAAAAGGATTTTGTTTTGAATTTCACCTTCCCTTCCAGACTGAAAACTTCACCAGTTACACCCACTTCAATAAACCCTTTCAGGAAATCTGGAAGTCCCTTTATGCTTGAATTTGTAAGATCAAAACTGGCTCTGTATTCGATTAAATTATCATCTTTCAGATAAAGCCATTCCTTTACAAGTTCTTTTGGTCTTTTGAATGGGTTTTTATAGTGGATGTAAGAGTTAATCTCTTCCTCGTTTAGATAGACTTTTTTAAGGATAAATCTGAGTGGTCTGTTGGTCCCCCTTCTTATCTTTTCCAGTGAGCTCTCAGCTTTTTTGTATGCATCATAGCTAAGTTTAAAATTTTCCTGTGAATTTAAATAAAAGGGAGAGCTTATCAGGAAAAGGAATATAAAAATTTTTTTGAAATTCTTCATAAAAAGAATCTATATGGAGTTTTATTTTCCACAACCCAATCTGCAATGGATGACCATGTTTTATCTATGTTTCTTTCTAAATAAGAGAGCCTGTGTCTTATGTTTTTCCTTGCATGGAAGAAAAATGCTTTACATAAGTTTATCTCATGTCTGCATGCATCATTTCCTTTAGTTTTTATTAATGTGTCGGTTCTTGAAAGGGTTGCCAGCATTCCGTAAAGATAAATTGCAATGTCTGAGAGCCTCTCCTGAATGTATTCCCTTTCCAAAATCTTCTTTCCATGTTTTTTAATTATTCCCTCTACCCTCAGTCCGAGTTCATGGACATAATCCTCCAGCATCTTCCTTTCTCTTTTCAAGATATCTGAAACACCATCAATTTTCTCCTTTGAAATTCTCTTTTTTACCTCTTTTAAAGCAAATTCCTTTAGAACTCCAAGGGATGAAAAGGGAGATTGAAGAGCTTTCCCAACTTTTTTTAGATAATCTCCTATTTCTTTTATTCCGTAAAGGGAGATAAACATTCTTTGAATTTCATTGGTTCCTTCAAAAATTGTGTTGATTCTTGAATCCCTGACAATTTTTTCATAGGGATACTCCTCAATATATCCGTATCCTCCAGCAATCTGGAGAGCCTCATTGGCAATCTCCCATAACCCCTCTGAGCAGAAGGTTTTGCATATGGATGATTCAAGGGAAAAGTCAAGATCAGGATTTTCAGAGAGGGAAGCGGTTAAATAAACCATACTCTCCATTGCATAGCTTAGAAAAGCCATATGGGCAATCTTTTTCTTGATTAGCTCAAAATTTGAAATTGGAGAGCCAAATTGAACCCTCTGAGAAGCATATTCAGAAGCCATTCTTGTTAGAGCCTTAGCTCCTCCTGTGCAACCAGCTGCGAGACCAAGCCTCCCCCAATCAAGGATTTCAAGGGCTATTCTCATACCATGCCCCTTCTCTCCAAGCATATTTTCTGAAGGAACCTCTACATTATCAAGAACAATTTCAGAGGTTGAGGAAGCTTTTATTCCCATTTTTTTCTCTTCCTTTGAAACTGTTAGGCCTTTTGAATCTCCAGGGACTATGAAACCTGTTATTTTACCATCCTCAGTCCTTGCAAAAACCAGATAGATTCCCTTATAACCACCATTTGTGATGAATTGTTTTGTCCCATTTAGAATGTAAAATTTTCCATCTTCCGATGGCTTTGCTGAGGTTTTTAGAGAAGAGGGATCAGAGCCAGCAGATGCCTCAGTCAGAGCATATGCGCCTATCCTCTCCCCACTTGTTAGTAGAGGAAGGAATTTTTTCTTCTGCTCTTCATTCCCATGGTAGAGGATCCCTTTTGAACAAAGGGATAGGTGGGCACCGAGGAAAGTTGCTAAGGATGCATCAGCTACTGCAAGGGCTTCCATTACCTGACAGTTTGCCCACTGGGAAAGTCCAGCGCCTCCATACTCCTCAGGTATTGAGATACCAAGAAAGCCGAGGTTAGCCATTTCTTTTATTATGCTCTCTGGAATTCTTCCCTCCTCATCCATCTTTGATGGATTTACCTTCTCCTTTGAAAATCTACTCCAGGATTTCAAAAGCTCCTCTAAAATCTCTTTCTCCTCTTCTTTTTGTTGCGGAAAGGGAAAGGAAAGATTCTTTTCAATATGTCCATCAAATAAAGATTTAGTAATACTTACTTTAACCCTTTTCTCCATAGCAATAAGAGTAAATCATATTTCAAAGAAAATGTCAATATTGCGGTGGTTGAATGATATTTTAAATCTTTGGATTTGCATAACAGTATAGGCAAGCATGGGGACAACTCTGACTGTAGCTTCCAATGTCTATGGAATAGTTGCATCCACAATCTTTCCTCTGCCCCGGGTCCTTTTTGATTTCGACCTTTTCCCCTTCAGGATGGAGTCTGTTTAGAAGCTCCCCATCAATACATGATGCTTTCTTCGCTCCCAATTCAAGGGTCTCAGGATTGCAACAATTTAAAAGTTCAATCCTATAACTATTCGAAATTTCATAAATCTCCTTTACAATTTCTCTTTTCTTCTCCTTCTCCAAATCAACCCATTCAATCCTTGCTTTTTCAGCCCTTTTAATACATTTTGGGTAAATACTCATAAAGCTGAAGATGATCCTTTTTACACCCGATTCTTTCGCAGCCTTCACAACTGAGGGGAAAAATTTTATATTATTTTCAATATTTCCATCCTTCTTCCAGAAAATTAAGGGATCAAACCTTATTGCTATCCTTTCTGGAGTTCCTGCTATTTTGACTAAACTTTCAATCTGGGAAATTGCAAGCTCAGGTTTTGGGACGCCAAGCTCAAGAAATGTCCCACCAAGTCCAGTTATGGTAAAGAGAAAATATAGCTGGGAGTATTCCGAGAAAATACTTTTTAAATCAAATTTATTGGAGATTAAATTGGAAAAGTCTTTACTCCATAGAACAATCGTATGGACATTTTCAGGCGAGAGATCAACCTCATATTTCCCTTTGAAGGGACCATAAACCTCCGCCTTCCTCCTTTTAAAGGACTCTTTGAGATAATCAGGGAAATGGGCTATCAGATCAGTTCTACGAGAGGCACTTATTATCCTTGACATTAACCTTTGCTCCAGTTATGATTTTAACCTCCTTTTTAATTAGATGGCAACATTAAAAGGTATAGGAATTTCAAAATCTTTTGGAGATAAAGAGGTTGTAAAGAGCATAGATGTAGAGGTTAGAGGGGGGGAGATTGTTGCTCTCGTTGGAAGGAATGGAGCAGGGAAAACAACAACCTTTATGGTAATTGCAGGGCTTCTTAGACCGAACAAAGGCAAAATTTTTCTTGACTCAGAAGATATAACCCATCTTCCATCCCACGAAAAGTCATTGAGGGGGATTGTATATCTTCCCCAGGAACATTCTATTTTTATGAGAGCAACTGTAGAGGAGAATATCTCCCTCATTCTTGAACTTCAAGGTTTGCCTAAAAGAGAGATAAAGGAGATAAGCTCTAAGGTTCTTGAAAATCTTGGATTGTCCCATTTATCTCATCAACCAGCTTATACCCTTTCAGGCGGCGAGAAAAGAAGACTTGAAATTGCAAGAGCTCTCTCGATAAATCCAAAATTTCTATTGATGGATGAACCCTTTTCAGGAGTCGATCCTTTAACTGTTGCCGAGCTTCAGAGAATCTCCTTAAATCTGAAAGAGATGGGAATTGGAATAGTTATATCAGACCACAATGTTCGTGATACCTTTGAAATCTCTGACAGAGCCTATGTTATTCATGAAGGGATTGTTCTCGTTGAGGGAACCCCTCTTGAGGTTTCATCCAATGAGCTTGCAAAAAAATATTTTCTTGGAAAGGACTTTAAATTTGGAGAGGAAAGAATTGAAATTTAAAATTTTTGCTCATCTTCCATTCCATGTTTTTTACAAATATTCAGAGAGTCTTACCAACGCCGGGTATGGTCCTGAAATCTATTTCAATTCAAGGGCAATTTACAGTGATGAAAGAGAAATTGAAAGGATTTCATATTTTTTAAAGGATAATTCTATCCCCTGCACAATGCATGCTCCCTATCTTGATCTATCCCCTGGAGCAATCGAGGATAGTGTGAGGAAAATAACCCTGGAAAGATTTTTAAAAGCAGTTTCAGTAGCCAATATTTTAAAGCCAATTTCGGTGGTTTTTCATCCCAACTGGGATCACTGGAGATATGAGGATGATGTTGAAGAGTGGCTTAAAAATTCTGTAGATACATTCGCTCAAGTTCTTGAAAGGCTTTACCCCCAAATATACTTGCTTTTTGAAAATGTATATGATCAGAATCCGGAAATTCTGCTCAGATTAAGGGAAGGATTAAATTCTGAAAGGGTTGGATTCTGTTTTGATACAGGGCATTTTCTTAATTTTTCTACTCTTCATCTTGAGGATTGGCTTGATAAAATTAAGAATTATTTATTGGAGATCCACCTCCACGACAACATGGGAGAAAAGGACGAACATCTCGCAATAGGGGATGGTATTTTTCCCTTTCATGAGCTTTTTTCCTATCTTAAAGAGAACAGCCTTTCACCTCTTCTTACAATTGAGGCTCATTCCCTTGAAAATTTTATTAAAAGTGAAAGAAAATTAAGGGAAATTTTAAAGGATGTTTATGGACTTCAATGAAAAATTGATTATAAGTTTTTTCTTAATTTAAACGAGCAAGGAGGTCTTTTATTTTATCTCCAACCTTTTCAGCTATTGGAGGGTCATAATTGGAAAGGACAATCAGTGTAAAGCCCTTTTTTGGGAAGGTCTCCACAAAAGCGCTAATTCCAGGAGCACCTCCTGCTATGGATATGCTATTCTTAATAATTTCTTGTGATACCTTTGGTGCTGAAAGTTTATTGTTTTTCAGAGCTATGATTAATTTCAAAAGGTCCTCAGCCGTAGAGTAACCTCCTCCTGCCGAACTTCCTCGAGCAGGGCGAGTATAAACATTGTTTCGCCTTGGTTCATTGGGATGCTCCTTCCCACTCCAGTAGCGAGTGTATCCGCTTGCTACATTTTCAACAGGTATGTCTGCTTCAAAATGGTCTGTATTTTCCATTCCAGCAATTTTGTAGACATTCTCTTTGACATAATCGAAGTAACTTTTTCCACTTAATTTCTCAATTATCAATCCAAGTACTATGTATCCCCCATTGGAGTATTTTGTTTTTGTCCCTGGTTCGAACAAAAGTGGCTCATCAGCAAAGAGGGGAAGATAATCAGAGAGATTCCTTAGTTTGTCCTTTGGGGTTGACTGATATTTCTCTCCAAAAAAATCTCCTATTCCAGAAGACATCTCAAGGAGATGGCGGATAGATACCTTCTCTCTTGCTTCTTTATTCGGATAATCGGGGAGATATTTGCCAATAGGATCATCTAACTTGAGCTTTCCACTTACTTCCAGCTGTTCAATTGCTATACGGGTGATGAATTTATTAATAGATCCTATATTAAAACGGGTTTTGATATTATTAGGAAATTTGTATTCTTTGCTTGCATATCCATAAGCTTTATGAAATATTGGTTTATCATCTTTTGCCAGTAAGACAACTCCTGAAAATTCATCTTTTCGGGATATATCCTCTAAAAGGCTTTCCAGTTCCTTCAACAATTGGGGCTTATTAATTGGGGTTTTTGAAGTATCAAAATTTGAAGGATCTTTTCTCTGAAAATCCTTTTCCTTCTTGTTCTCGTAAGAGTTGGAAGGTGTTGCTGAGAATCCACAAATATCATTATTGCTAAGTGTTAATTTATCTCCTGCATTTAGAAGGAGAATTGAAATTAGAATTACTAAAAGTGGAAAATCTTTCTTCATAACTTCCTCCTTCAGATTATTAAGACGCTTTTTCCTTCCTGTTGGTTTCAAAACTTCAATTTAATTTAAATGTTGAAACACATAAACATTTTCTTAACGCTACCAAACTTATACACTGCCCTGACTTTTGTTTTCTTTGTATTATAATGGATGTTAAAAGATGATAACTTGGCAAGTATAAAAGGCTATAAATGAAAATATATCTTGATACATTGGTAATCTTTGCCCTTTTTGATGATAGAAATCCGGAAAGAAAAGCATTGACTGAGGATTTTTTCTCGAAGATTGAGACATATAATACTTATATATCCGAATTTACTGTTGCAGAGATAGAGAGAACACCTGACCAAATTCTGAGAAACAAAATGAGAGAGGCGATCAAAAGGTTTTCAGTTTTTGAAATAAACAAATCTGTAGAAGAACTGGCAAAGGAGTAAAAATATGAAGGAAGAGAAAATAAAGAGAGAGGTTGAAAGAGAATTCCCGAATGATTTTGCATTACAGCAGGTTCACATTGCCAGAAAATTGCTAACCGAGGAAGCAAAAGAAAAAGGAATAGAATTTTGGAAATACATAAAAATGCAGGTAAAAGAGAGAAAAGATGCTTCGCAAGATATATAACTGAGCTATTTATAGGGCTGAAGGCATGAGACGGTATTTGTAGCTTTTGATAACATGGAGTCTTTTACTTTTATTTATCAGAGTATCTTTGATTCATTAGCCCAGGAAAATCTGCCTGCAATTGCTAAAAATATTGAGCCATTGATTGAATATCTCTACTGAGAGAGCAGAGTATTTATCTCCATGGTAAAAGAGTCCTTCCTCGAGATTTCCATATCTTCCAGAATTCGTCCCAATCTTTCAGGTCAATCTTTCCATCAGGGACAAGGTCTGCGAGGGGATTCCAGTTGTCAGGAGCAGGATTTCCGTTCTCTGCAACTCCTTTCTGCTCCAGATGCGATATTAGTTCCACTGCATCTCTGAAATCAATTTTTCCATCAAGGTCAAGATCCCCCTTTACCTCAGGCTCTGTGTATCTTGCAAGATGAGCAACAGTCAAAAAATCTATGTAATTTTTTGAAGGAGTTATCTGAGAATTTGGAGGGTCAGGATTAAAGCCGTGCCCTGCATTCTTAACTTTGATAAGAGCACACGGGTTCCCCACTTCCTTTAGTTTTAAAGCGATTTTCTCACTTTGCTCATAGGAGACAACCCTGTCATTTTCTCCATGGATTATTAATATTGGAGGATCATCACTGGTGACATATGTAATTGGAGAGGCTTTTAATGCTATATCTATGCAATAATATGGGTCGCACCCCAAAAATTCAGTTACAACAGGATGTCCTGCCTGCGTTGCTTTTGTAAGGTCTGAAGGTCCAAAATGATCTACTACTGCGATGACTCTGGAAGATATTTCAAGAAGCCCATCGCCCTCAAGTCCGTCCTTCTCATCTGCAGTTCCCATAAGAAGGACTAAATGCCCACCTGCAGAGGAACCCCATACTGAAATTCTGTTGGGGTCAATTCCGAGTTCTCTTGCGTTCTTTCTGAGGAATCGAATTGCCAGTTTGCAGTCATTTATGTGGGCAGGGAAATGGAATTGAGGAGAGAGGCGATAATTAATTGATGCCACTGCAAATCCCAGCTGGAATAACATTTTTGCATCGTTTCTTGAAAAAGCACCTCCTTTATCTCCTCCTTTCCATCCCCCTCCATGGACAAAAACAGCAAGAGGGACAAGTTCATTTTTACATATGGATGGTTTTGCAATGTCAAGTTTTAAAGGGAATCCATCAACTATTCCGTAAACAACATCCTTTTTAATATCGAGCTGTGGGAGGGGAGCAGATGGGTCTGGAGGCAAGGGTCCTGGAACTGTTCTACTTCCAAGCTTCCATTCCGCAAAGGTGTTTGTGGTAATTGCTAAGAGGGCAAGAACCAAATAAAAATTTTTCTTCATGTTTTCTTTTATATTTTAATATCCTCTCCTTCTGTGTTAAGTTTCAATAAAAGCATTTTATCTAATTATAATTCTTCTCCCATTTTCTCCAAATCTTGGGTTTACGACATTGCTGTAGATCGAGCCAAAAGTGTAGCTTAAACCTATAGAACCCCAATAGTCATAGGTTGTCTCAAGCATTCTCCTTCTCAGTAGAACTTCCTCAAGGCTTGCTCCTGCCTTTGGGAGGGAGAGTTGATCGTGTATTCTTGAGTAGCTTCCAAAAATATTGAGAGAAAGCCCTTTGAAAATTCTTAGGGAAATGTCAGTGAAAAGCTCAAGGCGATTTTTGTTGAAATCATGGAAGAAATGGCTTCCTTCAAGGGTTGTGCTTATTGAACCCCATTTTTCTTTGAGTTCTAAGGTTATAGCCATAGCCTCTTTCAAGAGTTTTTCGGAAATTTTATCATAGATTGTTTCTTCCCTGTATTTGGCTGATACAAAGCCTATAAGATAGAGGATTCTAAGTTGCCTTCTCGTTGACTGAGAGTAGGGGAATATGTTGAACTCAATTGCAGGAGCAGGAGCAATGGATAGTTTTATATTGTCGTAAGTTGAAGATCTAATATTTACCCAGCCACCAATTGACCAGTGCTCATTTATACTTTTAACAACCATTCCACTAAAACTATTACTTCTTGAATAGCTTTTTATCTCTTCATCATCAACTATGAATGAATCCTTGCTTAAACTACTTGAAACACCGAAT
>JBBIMS010000007.1:9220-16673 GCA_037444285.1 Candidatus Aminicenantota bacterium
TACTTGCTGAGAAATTCCCCCAGAGGTAGTAAGAGTTCCTTAGTTTTTCTCCGTTTAAAAATGTATTACTACTAATGCTGAAGACCCAGAAATTCCATTTGTCCTCAACAGCTGTTGGTTCAACTTTCTCCTCCATTGAGATATTCAAAGCTGAAGCAATTGGAGTTTTTGCAACATATCTGATAAGCCCGATTTTAAGAGTTTTCACAAGACCTGCCCTTATCTCATCTTCAGTATCAGTACTTTTTGATACGAACTTGAGGATATCCTCCATTCCCTCAAATTCCTTCTGCCCTATAAAAGTTATTGTAAACTCTTCACCTCCCCCTCCTGT
The DNA here is from genome assembly GCA_037444285.1 of Candidatus Aminicenantota bacterium. Lineage (GTDB taxonomy): Bacteria > Acidobacteriota > Aminicenantia > JBFLYD01 > JBBIMS01 > JBBIMS01. The sequence continues at coordinate 9,555 of JBBIMS010000007.1, forward strand.
TCTCTGGGTGGTTATAAGAACATGAACTTGAGCCTCCATTCTGTCCCTGACATAATTTACGAAAGGAATTTCCGTCTTGATGAACTCAATGTCACAGTACTCGCAATCGATGAAAACCCTTGGAGCAGACTTCTTTAGCTGGTCAATATTCAATTGTTCCTGAGGGAAGAGAGAGGGAATTGAAAAAATTAGATAAGCAATGAAAGCAACAATAAATCGAGAAGTTTTCATACGCCCTCCACACCGCCTTTTAATTCTTTATATATACCAAATTTTTCTAAAAAAACAAAATTTTTCATAGAATCATTCTTATTTGCTCAAAAGGAAAGTCGAAACAAAAACTAAAATTTACTTTTTCAAGAATCTGATTTATAAATGTATTTCCTCGGAATGAGAGGATTTAACCCTATGAGAATTTTATAAACAGATAAACCACCCAGTTCAGAAAGTTCATCTACTCCAAGTTCCCCCTTTTTATTATTAATCAAAATAACCTCATCCCCTATTTTTATATCCCTTTCATTTTCCAGATTGATCATGATATGATTGGCGGTAACAGTTGCAATTACAGGGAATCTTTTGTTTTTGATCAGGACATTAGCTTTTCCCACAAGCTGGGGTGGGTATCCGTCTGAGTATCCTGCTCCAATTGTTGCTACCAATTCCCTTTTCCGAGCAATAAAGGTTCGATGATAGGATAGGGAATCTCCTGGAAGCAATTCCTTGACATATAAAACCTTTGCTTTCAGAGAAAGAGCAGGTTTTAGAGAGAGTCTATCATCTTTCTGGGTCTGGGGAGAGGGATAGTATCCGTAAATTGTTATACCAGGTCTTACCATATCAAGATGAGACTCTTTCAAATTGAGGATTCCATCACTACTGGCAGCATGTTTTAATCCTGTTGAAATTCCCTTTTTTCTCAGAACGGTGCATATTTCCATGAATCTTTTGAGTTGCTCACGGTCAAATTCAATATCTTCACTAAGGTCTGTTGAAATCCCTTCTATTATCAAACCTTTAAGTTTTGAGATATTTTCGATAAAGGGAAGAGCCTGACGATATGGTATCCCTGTTCTTCCCAACCCTGTGTCTATATGAATATGGATTTTCCCTCTTTTTTTCAGTTTTAACGCCTCTTCATTAAGATAAAAAACATCATCAGTGTAGACAGACTGGCTGAAATTTTCTGTTAATATTATTTCGCAATCTTCCTTCGAAAAAGACCCGAAGTTCAAAATAGGACATCTAATTCCACTTCTTCTCAGTTTAAATGCCTCTTCAATCTTTCCAACCATAAGCCATTCAATGCCTTCCCTTTCAAGAAACATTGCTATTTCAACAAGCCCGTGACCGTAAGCGTTTGCTTTAATTACAGCCATAACTGGAACTTTGACAAGCTCTCTGATTTTTTTAATGTTCCAGGAAATGTTATTGAGATTTACTTCGATCCATGGGTCCATGCTCCCCTTTGAGATTGTTTTTTCTGGTGTACTTTGAAATGCTTCTTTATAATCGAACCCGGGAGCTAAAAAGCCAATACTTAAGAAATCCAGAAAATCTCTTCTTTTCATTATTTTATTTTAGTATTAAATTTCGATGCTTCTCAGGAATTTAGCATCCTTTTCTGGAAGGGAGGTATTTATGAACATTCCTGAGCCAAGTTCAAATCCTGCTGATTTTGTGAGCCTTAGAACAATACTTACATACCAATGAAAGAATCTTTCAGTTCCCTTCCCTGCTGGGTAAGACCTTATAAGAATGTTATAGTCAGGATCATTCAATCCTTTATAAAACTTCAGAAGAATATGCTTTAAAACTCCGGCAAATTCTTCAATTTCATCATCCCTGGCATCTGAGAATGAACAGCGGTGATTTTTAGGAAATATCCAGGTATGGAATGGGGTGTAGGCTGCATAGGGAATGAATACTACAAAATTTTTCGTCTCAAAAATAATCCTTTCGCTATCCCTGAGTTCTTCCTCAAGATTTCTGCAATAAATGCACTCTCCATTCTCGTCATAATACCTCATTGCATCCCAGAGCCTCTGTCTTATATCTGTGGGAATTAAAGGAAGACCTATCAACTGGGAGTGGGGGTGTTCGAGGGAGGTTCCTGCTCCTTCTCCATGATTTTTGAAGATAAGGACCATTTCCACTTTTGGATTTTTCCATGCTTCAAGATATCGAATTTTATATGTTTCAAGGACTGTTAAAATCTGTTTTTCATCCATAAATGGGATGGAGAGATTATGAAGTGGACTTTCTATTAAAACCTCATGAATTCCTACCCCTGTTATGCTCCTTTTGATCCCTTTCAAACTCCTTATCTTTTCCCCCTCCCTTTCCAGAGCTGGAAACTTATTGGGAACAACTCGGACAATCCAGTTCCCATCCTTTCTTATTGAAAAGAGTTCAGGAGGTGTCTGATACTCGTTCCCCGGACAGAAAGGGCAGGTGGAAGAGTACGAAGGAATTTCCTTTTTTTCCTTTTTTGTCCTGAATTCTTCTGGTCTTTTAGACCTTTCAGGAGCAAATATCACCCACTCCTTTGTAATAAAATTCTGTCTTATCTCAGGCATTGCAATCCCACAATGCTATTTTATCCTGAAAAAAATTTATTTCCAATGAGATTTAAAATTTTCAGTAAATTATAGCATTGAAGAGGAGTCGGAATGTTCCATGGGCTTGGGCTCTATGGATCACATCAAATCCAAACATAACAATCTTCCCTTTTCCGTAAGGAACTTCTAAAAGAGGGCTTTTACCTTTAATCAGAGATTCTCCTTTTATAATTCCACTCAGAAGAGGGCTAAAATCAGGGAATTTGAGGATGGCATTCCCTTCTTTCCAGTCAAAAACAGGCTCTTCATTATAGAAGATGGGGACTTCTTCAGGTAGTCCATAGGAGATTAAACTGTCTGAGGAATCCGTGAGAAGTATTGAGCCCGGGGCAAAGAACTCTCTTTTCTCAGGTGGTTTTTCCCTTTCTTCCTTTAAAACATTTGAGACTTTGATTCCGAAATATTCAATTGGCAACTCTGCAGATGAACCCATTGTAATCAGAGTGCCTCCCTTCCTTACAAAATCTTTGAGATTGGAAACCCCTTCCATCCCTATTCCGCCAGAATATTCAGGGGGAACATCAGCAGGAGAACGCCCTTCAATTATTGATTTTGCTGACATTGGTGGAAGGATTACAGATGTTAGACCATTAAGATCTCCACTTTTAATTTTTAAATTGTTCAAGGATTGGTATGGAATCTCAAAGTTTTCAAATACCAATCTTGTCCAGCCTTCATCCATGTTGGGAATGAAAGGTTTGTAGAGTCCCGGCTTAGCTTTTACAGGGATTAGCTTCTTTGAATCGACTTCAGCCCATGAAGCTTTAATTCCAAGCTCTTCAACCCATTTCTTAAGGATCTGGGGTTCCTTTCCTTCAATAAAAATTGTCCCTTTCTTAAAGGAAGGAAGATTCTCCTTTGCATAATAAGCTTTGAGGTTCCTTTTGATACTTCGCATCAAAAGAATGATCTCATTGTTGGAATTACCGGGTAAGGCAAGAAAGGAAGAAGGTTTCCCTTCAATTTTCCCTTTGATCTTAAATCCTTCAGGAACAATCTCCAGCTCAGGGTTTATGGGTTGATAGGAAGGGATGACCTTTACCCCCATTTGTAGCGGAAGTGTCCAGGTAGCTTCATCATAAGGATACTCAGGAGCTCCTCCAATTCTTCTTTCCGGGTAGACTTTTATCTCAAGAAGATCCTTTATGAACGCTCTGTATGGCTGGGAAAGTGGAACAACAAATGTTCCTGCAGGATAGTTTATCCCATCTGAAGAGAAAGGTTTTTTAGCACGAAATACTTCACCTCCTCCCTTCTGAATCACATCAATAAGTTTCAGGGTTGTAGGAAGATCCCTCTGTTCAAGAGGGATTATAAATGCGTAAGGAGGTTCATTCTTTCCTTTTTCGATCTGTCTTCTGGCAAAATCATAGAAATTCAACATAAATCTTTCTTTCTCGCTGGCAACCTTCTTGAGAAAAGTTTTTGCAACTATCTCCTCATACTCAACTATGTCACCGATCCTCCACCATCCTCCCTGCCATGGTTCAAGGTAAGAAGACTGGGTTAGATTCATGTCGTAAATACCCCTTCCTCTTGAGGTAAGGTTCTGTGGTCTGAGAAAGATAGGGGATGCAAGGTTTGCAGATGCAGCTTCTGAGAGTATTCCAATGGCATTATGTCTTAGAGGGGCTGAGCGATTGGCAGAATTATACCATCCATCAAAGATAGCATTTGTTGCTACTCCTTTCTTTCCAGCCTTTGTAAGTTCGAGAACAGCCTCTGAACATAAAAGGTTCAGCTCTCTCCAGAGAAGGGGATCTATATTTGGATTTATAGGGTCATAGTAAGGAGGGAGGAAAAGTCTTGGCCCGTTTTGACCCATCTGATGAATATCCCAGATTAAAAGAGGAAACCATTCATGATAGTAAACCTTTGTCATTATTTGAGTCTCTTTTAAAGCACACATGAACCAGTCTCTGTTGTTGTCGTGTCCTGCATAGTAATGATAGAGCCATGGCATCTGGGATGCTTCATAGGGAGTGTTCAAATATTTCCTATACCAGCTAACAACCATGTCTATTCCATCAGGGTTTAAAGATGGGACAAGAATAAGGACAATGTTTTCAAGGATTTCTTTAACTTCTGGAGAATCTGATGATGCGAGCCAGTAAGCAAGTCTCATAGAGAAAAGGGTTGAGGCAATTTCTGTTGAATGGATTGAGCAGGTGAAGGCGATTATTGCCTTTCCCTTTTTTACAAGTTCTTTTGCCTCTTCGAGAGGTGTTATCCTCGGATCATGGAGCTTGTAATGAATTTCCTTTAACCTCTCAATTTCCTTAAGATTTTCTTCTGATGAGATAAGAACCATTACAAATTTTCTTCCAAGAGTCGATTTCCCGAGCTCAATAACTTCTACCTTTTCAGAGGCTTCACTAAGGGTGGTGAAATATTTTAGGATCTCATCCCAGTTTGCCAGCTTGAAATCCTCACCTGGCTCAAATCCAAGAACTTCTTTGGGAGAGGGGACAGCTCCAGATATTAAATTGGGGGTAAAAAAAATTAATGGGAGAAGAATTAAAATTTTTAAAGCTTTCTTCATTCATCCACCTCATAAAAGAAATTTTCCATCCTTTAAAATATACGCATCTTTTACCTTAATGGTTACCTTCTCAACAAGGGAATCGTAATGGAATTTACTCCTGTTAACTCCAAGACCATAGGAATCTCCGATTGCAACATGGCATGTTCCCCAAGCTTTTTCAGCTTCCAGCATATTGGGGCATATTTTTGCAAATTTGTTTGTTCCTATACCAAATTCACCCACAATGAAACCAGTTTGGTCATCTCCAATAGTTTTGACAACCTCACTTATTCCCTTTCCACTCCATTTAAAGAGCTTCCCATTCTTAAACTCCATTACCCCTAACCCCATTTTGTCATCAATAAGGCTTATTACAAGTTTTCCGTTAAAGGTCTCCTCCACCGGTGCTGTATAGATCTCACCAGAGGGAAGGTTTCCATGCTTTCCCTTCTGGGATATATCTCCATTGTCATTCTCCCATTTTCTACCCTTTACACTGAAGGAGATTCTTGTCCCGAGCTTATTTTCAACAATTATCTCATCAGCGTCTGTCAAAATTTCTATCAATTTCTTTCCAAGTCTATCAAGTTCCATATAATCAATATTTACAAGTCTTTCCATCATTTCCCTCGTTATACCTGGCATCATACAGATTCGTCCATATGTTGAACCTTCTTTTACCATATATCCCCTGAAGGGTTTCTCCTCAATTCTTCCTTCAAGGAGATAGAGGGTTACATCAGCAGATTTGATTAAACTTTCAAAAAGTTTTGTCGGCTTTGTAATTGGTCTTAGAGTCTCAGTCATAAGATATGTTGTAACTTCAGCCCCAACCTCCTTAGCCCAGTAAGCAAGAGCTTCTGCTATTTCCATTTTTTGTTTGTCTGTTACAAGAAGAAAATTCTCTCCCTCTTTAAGTTTAAGGGCATATTTGATGGCTTTTTCTGCAGCTGACAAAAGTTTTGTTTTCCTCATCATTCCTCCTTTTATTGCATTAAAAATAAATTTCCAAGGAATACTGAAGAAAGTCCTGCAGACAGAGCTGATTCCCTGCATCTTATCCCCAGTGCCCTTGAAGAGTAGGGGAGATCTGAGAAAAAGAAATGGGGAGCAAAACCAAGAAGAACATAGGGGATGTTTGGATCAAGGGAAGCTATAAAGGATGCTATTTTATAAACCTCTTTTTCATCGATATAACCAGGAATTAAAAGAGTGCTTGCAATCAAACCCCTTTTAACTCCCATATCTTTCATTATATGGTAAAGATATGAAAAGTTTTCAATTGTCCATCTGTTGGAAACACCACAGAGGGCAATGTGAAGCCTTTCATCCCATGCCTTTATGTCGAATTTAATCCATCCATTTGTTGAAAAGGAAAGTTCAGCCATGGACTTTAAAACATTCCTGTTCATGGAGCCATTTGTCTCCCAGCAAATTGTCTTTCCCTTTTTTGCCATTATTCTTGAGGCTTTTATTGAGTGGGCAATCTGAGGGGTCGGGTCTCCTCCAAAATAGCATACGCAGTAGGTTTGCTCATCCGCAAGTTCTGCAAGTTCTTCAGCTTTAACTCTTTTCCTATTTTTTTCTTTAAAATGCCAGTTCTGACAGAAGAGACAGTTAAAGGAGCAACTTCTGTAAAAGACAGCGAGATTTTTCATTCCTATTTTTTTTGAGCCATCACATACTTTATCAGCAACACAATTTGTTGGAAGGGGATCATAATACCAGTCAAGGGAGCCATGGGGAAGGGAACCACAGAATCCAACAGAATTTTCTGAAATGATACATTGGTTTATGCAGACTTTACATTTTTTCCCTCTTTCATTCTTTGGTGGAGAAAGGGGTAAGCCAAATTTTAAACGAGAGGTTCTATGAGCTTTTTCTATGTAAGGCGATGCCCTTTCAAATTCCTCCTTTATGCACTCTGAGCAGAGACTTAGAAAACTCGATATATGTGGAGAATTTAATCCACAA